>NZ_VKHS01000637.1 GCF_014141525.1 Streptomyces calidiresistens | reverse complement strand
GGGCCGGGAAGGGCTCCCGCTCCCCGACGGTCGCGGGGCCCGGGCAACCGTCGGCTCCCCGGGACCGGTGGAGGTCCCGCCTGCCGGGGGACGCGCGGGTCGCCGTCGAACCGGGGGTGCGGAAGGGTCCCGTCGTGGTGCATGGCGCTCATGCCGCCGGGATGCCCGCTCCCGCACCCCCGTCGAACCTCCCGGGAGGCCCGGATGCTGCCTCCATCGGCCCCCCGAAGGGGGGAACGGGTGTACGGGTGTCGAAAGGGTCTCCACTCCTGCTGGTCACGGGGAGTGTGAGCTTGGGCCCGGGGTTACTCCGCTCCGCGAGCAACCCCGGGCTCGGGGGAGAGGTGAAAGGGCGTCACCGGGGCGCGCATGCACCCAGGGGGGCGCTCACCCTGCCGTACGCGCCTCGCACTCGCGGGCCCGCAGCGCCCGCGCCAGGTCGTCCCGCGCCTCCAACACCAACCGCCGCAGCGCCGGCGCCGCGTCCGCGTGGTCGCGCAGCCACCCGTCGGTGGCCTCCAGGGTGGCCCGGTCGCCCTGCTCCGCCGGGAACAACCCCCGCACCACCGCCATGCCGATCTCGATCGACCGCTCCGCCCACACCCGCTCCAGCGACTCGAAGTACGGCCCGGTGTAGGGGGCGAGCAGGTCGGCCCGGTCCCCGCGCCCGAAACCGTCGATGGTCGCCTCGATCAGGGCGTTGGACAGCCGGTCGGACTCCATCACGTCCGCCCACGCCCGGGCCTTGACCTCCGGCGCCGGCCGGGCCGCCAGACAACGCACGTGGTGGCGGCGCCCGGAGGCGGTGTCGTCCCGCTCCAGCTCCCGGTTCAGCCGCTCCTCGTCCGCCCGGCCCCGGGCCGCCAGCGCCAGCAGCAGCGTCCAGCGCAACTCCTGGTCCACCTTCAGGCCGTCGATCCGGGCGTCGCCGTCCAACAACCGCTCCAGCAGCACCAGGTGCTGCTCGTCCGCCGCCGTCTCGGCCAGGAACCGGGCCCAGGCCAACTGGTGGTCGCCACCGGGCGGGGCCAGCCGCAGCTCCCGCAGCGCGGCCTCGGCGATCGCCGACCGCCGGGCCGGACGGTCGGCGGGGGAGGTGAAGCGCGTCAGCGCGGTGTCGGCCCACGCCAGCACCATCTGGAGCACCCCGATCTCGGTCTCCGCCCCACCCGCCCGGCGCACCAGGTCCAGGAAGTCACCGGCGGGCATCAGGCCGTCCCGGGTCAGGTTCCACAGGGCGGACCAGCACAGCGCCCGCGCCAACGGGTCGGCGATCGAGCCCAGGTGCTCGCGGAGCGTGGCCAGCGAGGCGTCGTCGAAGCGGGTCTTGCAGTACGTCAGGTCCTCGTCGTTGACCAGCACCAGGTCCGGCCGCTCGGCGCCCACCAGCTCCGGCACCACCGTGCGGGCGCCCGTCACGTCGGTGAGGGTCTGCGCGTACCGGCTCAGCGTCCCGCTCGCCGGGTCCCGGCGGTACAGCCCGATCGCCACCCGGTGCGGGCGCAGCACCGGCTCCGGCACACCGCCGGGCGCCCCCGGGTCGTTCCCCGGGCCGGTCGGCAGCCGGGGCGGCTCCGGGGCCTCCTGCACCACCGCCAGCTCGGTCACCCGGCCCGCCGCGTCACAGGTCAGCTGCGGCGTCAGGGCGTTCACCCCGGCCGTCTGGAGCCAGGCCTTCGCCCACTCGCCCATGTCCCGGCCGGAGGTCTCCTCCAGGACCGCCAGCAGGTCCTCCAGGGTGGTGTTCCCCCATGCGTGGCGCCGGAAGTAACGGCGCGCGCCCTCCATGAAGGCGTCCTCGCCGGCGTAGGCGACCAGTTGCTTGAGCACCGAGGCGCCCTTGGCGTAGGTGATGCCGTCGAAGTTGAGCTTGGCGTCCTGCAGGTCGCGGATGTCGGCGGTGACGGGGTGGGTGGAGGGCAGCTGGTCCGCCCGGTAGGCCCACGCCTTGCGGCGGTTGGCGAAGGTGATCCACCCCTCGGTGAACCGGGTGGCCTTCACCAGCGAGAAGGCGCCCATGAAGTCGGCGAACGACTCCTTGAGCCACAGGTCGTCCCACCACTCCATGGTCACCAGGTCGCCGAACCACATGTGCGCCATCTCGTGGAGCAGGGTGTTGGCCCGCCCCTGGTAGGCGGCCCGGGTCGTGCGGCCCCGGAAGACGTACTCCTCCCGGAAGGTCACCAGTCCCGGGTTCTCCATGGCGCCGATGTTGTACTCCGGCACGAACGCCTGGTCGTACTTGCCGAAGGGATACGGGAAGTCGAAGTGCTCGTGGAAGAAGTCCAGGCCCCGCTTGGTCAGGTCGAAGATCTCCGGGGCGTCGAAGTGCCGGGCCAACCCCTTGCGGCACAGCGCGGCCAGCGGGATCTCCAGGGTGGTGCCGTCCGGGAGCCGCCGGCTGTACCGGTCGCGCTCCACGTGGTAGGGCCCGGCGACCACGGCGGTGATGTAGGTGGAGATCGGCCGGGTGGGGGCGAAGGTCCGGGTGGAGGCGGCGCCGTTGTCGCAGGGGCGCGGCTCGCCCACCTCCTCGGCGTTGGACAGCACCGTCCAGTGCGCCGGGGCGGTGACCCGCATCTCGAAGGGCGCCTTGAGATCGGGCTGCTCGAAGCAGGCCATCACCCGGCGCGCGTCGGCGGGTTCGTACTGGGTGTAGAGGTAGGTCTCCCCGTCCTCCGGGTCCACGAAGTGGTGCAGGCCCTCACCGGTGCGGCTGTAGGCGCAGCGGGCGTCCACCACCAGTTCGTTGGTGGCGGCCAGGGCGGGGAGCGCGATCCGGGCGCCGTCGAAGACCCGGTCCACCGGCAGGTAGTCGCCGTTCAGGGTGACCGACAGCACCTCCGGCGCGATCAGGTCGATGAAGGAGGAGGCGCCCGGTTCGGCGCAGCGGAACCGGACGGTGGTGGTGGAGCGGAAGGTCCGCGGGCCGGAGGCCGGGGCCGGCGCCGTCGCCGACCGCAGGTCGAGTGACACCGTGTAGCC
Source organism: Streptomyces calidiresistens (assembly GCF_014141525.1). Classification (GTDB taxonomy): domain Bacteria; phylum Actinomycetota; class Actinomycetes; order Streptomycetales; family Streptomycetaceae; genus Streptomyces; species Streptomyces calidiresistens. The sequence goes on along the minus strand of NZ_VKHS01000637.1, from coordinate 292 downwards.
GTCGACGTCGATCAGCCCGGCCCTCTCGCGGGCCTCCTCACGGGTCAGGTTCTCTCCGGGCACGGGCCCACTCCTCTTCGGTCTTCTCGGCTGGTGATTCGCCGGGTGGGGGACGCGGGCCGGCGAATGTCCGGTCAGCATCCCACGGGGCGTGGACACCCCGCAGGGGGGAATCGGGTCCACGGCGTTCCCGGCTCCACGGGGTGGAAGAATCCCCTCAGGGCATATCACGGCACGGCGCGCGGCGAGGAGCGAGGCATGGATCCGTTGACGGGGTGGGAGGAGGGGCTGT
>NZ_VKHS01000636.1 GCF_014141525.1 Streptomyces calidiresistens | reverse complement strand
CGGGAGGGGAACGGACGCCGGGGAACCACCGATCCGGGTGGGCGAACCGGTCACCGGCCCGCCCGTGCGCATCGACGGGGAGGGCATCGGGGCCGCGGAGCTCGTGTCCCGGGTGGTCTCCGCCGGGCGGGACCTGCTGGCCCGGGCGGGGGCTCCCCGCGACGCGGTTCCGGCGGCCGTCTGCGTGGGGGCCGCGGGATTCGCGACGCTCGGCGCCGCCCTGCGCCGTGACCTGCCCCGGCTGGTGGGGGTCGGTCCCGCCGCCGGTGGGGGCCCGGCCCCCGGGGCGCGCTGGGTACTGGCCGCCGACGCCGTCACCGGCTACGCGGGCGCGCTGGGCGAGCGGCCCGGAGTGGTGGTCGCCGCGGGCACCGGCATGATCGCCCTGGGCACGGATCTGCGCGAATGGCGTCGGGCCGACGGGTGGGGGCACCTGCTCGGCGACTGCGGAAGCGGCGCCTGGATCGGCCGCGCCGGACTGGAGGCCGCGCTGCGCGCCCGCGACGGTCGTCCCGGCGGTTCCGCGGAGTTGCTGCGCGAGGCCGAGGAACTGTTCGGACCGGCCGGTGACCTCCCCGCCCGGCTCTACCCGCGCCCGGATCGCGCCGCCGTGCTCGCCTCCTTCGCCCCCGCCGTCGCCCGCTGTGCGGCCGGGCCGATCCCCGACCCGCGGGCCCGGGGGATCATGGGCGAGGCGGCACGGGAAATCGCCGCCACCGCCGCGGCGGCCCTGCCGGAATCGCTCCGGCACCGCGACGGCGGCACCACCGGGGCCCCCGCGCCCGTGCTGGCCCTGACGGGCGGTCTGCCCCGCTTGGGAAGCACGCTCACCGGGCCGTTGCGGGAGGAACTCGCGCGCCGGTTGCCGGGGGTGCGGGAGGTGCCCCCGGCGGGGGATCCCCTGGACGGCGCGCTGCTGTTGGCCGACCGCGCGGCGGCGGGCGGCCCCGTCCTGCCCGGGGCCGCGGGCCTGTTGGAGACGCGAATCCTCCCACCGGCCCCTCCCGGTGACCGCTGAGAACCCCGGAGGGACGGGAGGGTCGGGACCCTCCCGGGTCGGCCCCGGAGGGGTCGGAACGCCCTCTCCCGCGCGACGGATTCACGAATCACCACATTCCCCCACCAAGGGGCGGTGGAGCGCAAGAGGGAGCCGACCCGGTCGAACAGAGCGCGCGCCCGGGCATTAACATGCGGCGATATGAGCACCCCCACTGGGCCGGCGTCGGGCCTGCCCGTACGAATGCCGCGACCGCGCCAGCCGGGACGTCACCGCCGCCCCGAGCCGGTGAGCGCCCCGGAAGGGGCGCCGGTCCTGGTCCTGGCGGTACCCGGTACCCCGTCCCCGGCGAGTCGTTCCCTCGCCGAGGAAGTGGTCAGCATCGCCCGCGCCGACCTTCCCGGGCTGAACGCCCGCATCGGTTTCGCGGAGGGCGAGGGTGACGAGTTCCCCGGTCTGCGGGAGGTGCTGAGCCGGGTCGCGGCCGAGCGCCCGGAGTCCGGTGACGAGGCGCCCCCGGCCGTGGTGGTGCCGCTGCTGGCCGGCCCGGACAGCGCGCAGCTGCGCCTGATCCGACAGGCCGTGGTCGGCAGCGGGTCGGGCGCCGAGCTGACCGATGTCCTCGGGCCGCACCCGCTGCTGGCCGAGGCCGTGCACGTGCGCCTGTCCGAGGCGGGCCTGGCCCGCGCCGACCGGGCGCGGCTGTTCACCGTCGCCACGGCCGCCGACGGCATCATCCTCGCCACCGTGGGCGGGGACGAGGCCGTGCAGGCCGCCGGCATCACCGGCATGCTGCTCTCCGCGCGTCTGGCCGTGCCGGTGCTGGCCACCGCGGTGGACAGCGACGGCGCCATAGCGGCCACCGCCCGGCAGCTGCTGGAGTCGGGGTCGCGCCAGTTGGCCCTGGCCCCCTGCCTGATCGGCCCGGAGGTCCCCGACGGGCTGCTGGCCGCCGCCGCCGAGGAGGCGGGATGCTCCGCCTCCGAACCGCTGGGCTCCTACCCTGCCATCGGCAAGCTGGTGCTCTCGGCCTACGCGGGGAAGATCGGCCTGAACCCGAACCCGCAGCAGGCGGCATCCGTCCGCTGACCCGCCTCGAGGGGGCCCGGTGGGCGACGGTCACGGCCGTTGCCCACCGGGCCCCGCGCGTTCGGTGGCCGGCGGACGGAGAGGCCGCCCGCCGCGTGGGGGCGGGCGACGCCCCGGTCGACCGGCACCCGCCCGGGTCCGGGCAGGGCGCCCCGGCCCCGGGCGGGAGGGCGGCCGAGGTCGGTCAGGCCGTGCCCAGCGGGGTGCGCGGAGAGGCCCGGAGCGGTTCGGCGAGCCGGCGCACGGTGGCCTCCAGACCGTGCAGGTGGGTCAGGGCCGGGTGATGGTCGCGGCGGTCCCCCGCCCCCGTCCCCCCGTCGGGCGCGCGCCGGGCCCGGGGCTGCCGTGCCGGCCCCGCGGGCGGCGGGACCGGCACGGTGCGCATGGCCTCCGCCACCCGATCGCAGGCCTCCACGAGCCGGGCGTCGGCCGCGCTTCCCGGTGCGGCGGCCAGTCGGGTCAGGGCACGGACCCGCTCGGCGCACTCGTCGAGCAGGGTCGTCACCTCACGGGCCCGGGCACGTCGGGCCCGCAGCGGGTTGAGCGGGTGCAGGAGCGGGGCCAGTGAGAGACGGGCCCGGTCGAGGAGGGGCTCCAGTTCGGCGACCCGGCGGGCGGGATCGGCACCGGGGTCACCGGCCAGCCGGCGGGTGGCCTCGCGGGCCGCGCCGTGCACGGCCTCCAGCGCCAGCAGGATCCAGCCGTGGGTGGCCGCGTGGGTGGTGACCGGCAGCACCAGGGCCACCGCGAGGGCGGCGGCCAGCGCGCCCACCCCGGTCTCCAGCAGGCGCATCGCCAGCAGGCCGGCGCTGAGTTCGCCGAGGAGACCGTAGAGCAACCCCACCAGGACGGTGACCGCGAACATCATCCAGGAGTAGGAGACCGGCGCGGCGTAGAAGATGCCGAAGACGCAGACGGCCGCGAGCAGCGCCGTCGGCCAGGGGGCGCCGTCGAGCGGGAGGGCCAGGAGAACGCCCGCCACCACGCCGAGGACGGTGCCCAGGACCCGTCGGAAACCGCGCACCAGGGTCTCGCCCCGGGAGGCCGTGTTGACGAAGATCCACCAGGCCGCGCCCACCGCCCAGTACCAGCGCTCCGGGGAGAGGGGGATCCCCGCGGCCAGGGCCACGGCGCAGGCGACGGTGGCCTGATGGGCCTGGCGGGTGGTGGGTCGCAGACGTCCGGGATACCT
>NZ_VKHS01000635.1 GCF_014141525.1 Streptomyces calidiresistens | reverse complement strand
GCACCCCACCGCTCCCGCTCCGGGGTCAGGCAGGTGGTGACGGTGACGACGCAGCAGTATCGCCGTCACCCAACACCGAATCCGCTCCCACATCCCCCCTCACCTCCCCCCGCGCACCCGGCAAAGAAGTGAGGACCTGCGTCGTCGTCCGGGCGGACTCCAGCAGCTCCCCGTTCTGAGCCTCCAGCCGCGCACGCCCGGACTCCGCCGCCTCATACGCCTGCCGCCAGTGCCGGGCCGCCTCAACTTGCGCCTCCAGCGCCGCCTCGTGCCGCCCGAGAATCTGCTGCAAAACCGACTGCGGAACCAGTCGCCCCGTGACGATGAAGTACACCGCCAGGGCGAGAAGCGCCCACCCGCTCCCCATCCCCAGCAGCTGCACCGGCAGCCCGGCATCCTCCAGCACTACACCGCTCGCGGCCCGGACGGTGCCCCCTGCTCCTCACCGGCCACGGCGGGAGCGGGGGAGACCTGACCCCGGGTGAGCAACGCCAGCACCGCCACCGTCATCCCGGACATCGCGGCGACCAGCTCCGGCGACACCTCCAACCCGAACGCCGCCACCAGCGCCACCAACGCACCGATCGCACCGGTGAACGCCGCCGGCGCGACCGGCCGCGTCACCGCCGCCGTCACCGCCCCGCCCACCGCCGACACCGCGGCGACGATCGCCCCCGCCTGCACCGTGGTCAACCCGACCCCGAGGGTCACCGCCACGGACAGCCCAGCCGACAGCACCCCCAACCACAACGCCGGCTCCCGCCCGAACACCACCGTGCTCACCTTCTTCACGACCTGCTCCTCTCGTCCGCGCACGGCACCCGCCGCACACCCTGCTCCTGCTGCTGCGCCCGCTCGGCCAGCCACCGCCGCACCGCGCGGTTGTGTCGGGCATCCGCCAACGCGTTGTGCTCGCCGCCCTGCTGCTTCGGGAGTTCGTCCCACCGGATGCCCAGGCGCCGGGCCTCCTGCTGGATGTCGTGTGTGTACATCGGCACCCCATCGGGGAGCGCGACCATCGGCCCCCAGAGCTGCGCGAGGGCGACATGGTCATAGGCGCCGTAGTTCGCCCACAGCTCCACATCCGGCCCGCACCCGACGATGAAGTCCCGCACCTCCTCCGCGATCCGCGCCCGGGACTTCACGCGGGCGTCGGCGTAGTCGAACAACCACCGGCCCGGCACGTGATTCCGCCGATCACCAGAACCCTGCGGCAGGTGTGGAATGACGTGCTCCATCAGCCACGAGTGCCGCCGGATCCGTCGCCGCGCCCACCACCCCGCCACACCCCGCGTCAGGCCCCGGGACACCGCGTAATACTCACGGCCGTCATCCGCGACCATGCCGATGCTGATCGGCAGAATCCGGCGTCCGTCCTCGAGGAACTCCCAGTCGTAATAGATCGCCGTCACCGGCCACCTCCGTAGGCCAGACGGTGCGCGTGCGCCCAGCCCTGCGAGCCGACCGCCACATCCCGGGTGACCCCAACGCTGCGGAACTGCGGGTGCGCGTTGTGGAACCGCGCCGTCGCCTCCTGCGTGGCCGGTCCGTAGTTCGGGTGCTCCTGCACGCTCCCCGGCATGAAGCTGAGGCGCTTCAAGCACCTCTGCCACCCCACCGCCGACGGAGTCGAGGAGTTCGGCCGCAGCCCCCTGGGGAACGGCGGCGGCGTGTACGGCGCCGGCGGGGAGGCGGCCGGGATGGTGAGGACCTGACCCGGCCGAATCACGTAGGGGGAGGAGATCCGGTTCGCCTGCGCGAGCTGCTGCCACGACACCCCCGGAATGCCTGCGGCGATCCCCGACAGGCTGTCCCCCGACCGCACCGTGTACCGACCCGACACCGGCGGAACAGCCTGCGAGGACCCGGGGATGATGACGACGTCCCCCACCCTCACCACGTCCGGGTTCACGATCCCCGACGCCGCGGCGATGGCCGCCACCGTGCTCCCGAACCGCTGCGCGACCTCCCACAGCGTCTCCCCCCGCGCCATCACGTGCTGCCGCGCACCCACCGGAGGCACCGCCACCGTCGGCCGCCGCGCCCCCGCCCGCACCCACGCCGTCAACGCCGGCCCCGGGCAGGCGGTCGCGAAATCGTCGGCGTGCCGGGCGACCTCGTCACCGCACGGACCGTTCGCCCGGCAGTGCTCTATCGCATCCCGCATCCCGTGCAGCATCGCGTCCGGCGGTTCGGTCAGGCCGGAAGCCCCGAGGAGCGCACACACCGCGTAATGGGCGTCGTTGAGCGAGGTGTTGCCGTTCGCCGCGTTCCGACGCTCCAGACCACGCCCCTCGTACACCGAGCCGTGGGTGCAGACCACGAAGGAGTAGGCGATGTCCGACCAGCCGTTGCCGTCCATGTGCTGGGCCTGGATGGCCCGCACGTAGGCCGCGCACTGGGAGTGCGCACGATCCGAGTAGGCGGTGCCGAGGTAGTGCACCTTCACCCCGGCCCGCGCCCGCCCGTACCGCGTCGCCCCGTTCGGCGTCCGGAAAGGCCGGGCGCCCCACTGCGCCCGCGTTATGAGATCGATCACCGCTCACGCACCTCCAACATCGGGGCCGGCACCACGCCGGCCCCCCGAAACCAATGGGCCCAAGACCCGGACCACCGTCAGGAACAGGTCGTCCTTCACCCGCTGCACCGCCGGCAGCTCCCCGTACGGCACCAGACACGGATGCGTTTTCAGCTCCGGATCCTTCGTCGGCCCCCACCGCCAGCCGTCCGCCAGGCGGTGCCGGCACCACGCCTCGTGCAGCTCCTCCGGCCCCACTCCCGCCAGGGCGTGCCGCACTCCATCAAGCGATGACTCCCGCTGCCACGCCGGCGCCTGCTCCCACGGCAGGGACGGCGCCTCCCCGGTCACCTCCTGCCACGCCCGGTTCGTCTCGTGGCACACCCGCGCCACCGCCTCCGGCGACAACACCACCTCGTCTTCACCGTGGAAATCCGGCAGTTCAGACGCTTCTGGGGGCACCGACCACACCTCCGGGCATGATGGAATCCAACGGATTTCTACAGAGTGGCACACGATGGCAACAGAAACCCACGCGAACGAACATCAAGAAGGCGAAGAGAGCAACGAACCGGCCCCGGCCCCCGACGAACTCGGGGCCCTGGAGGAAACGCTCCTCGCCGCGATCCTCGCCGCGCTCCTGGCCGCCACCACCCACGCCGACCGCGCCACCAACACCGCCGAAGACGCCGCCCGCCGCACCGCCCTCCTCGCCGACGCCCTCCTGGCCGCCGCCGACCACACCCCCCTCCTCAACACCATCACCA
>NZ_VKHS01000634.1 GCF_014141525.1 Streptomyces calidiresistens | reverse complement strand
GGAGGAGACGACGGGAAGGGGACGGATCGTGCCGGTGGGCCGGGCGAGGGGGACGGGGACCGGGACGGCGAGCCGGGTCGGTCCGGCTCCGGGTGAACGCCCGACCCGCGGGGTGTTCGAGTCCGTGCCGGGCGGCGGCGCCCCCCCGTTCCGGTTCCGGGCGGGAACCGGCCCGGGACCTGGCTGGTGGGGGCCCGGCCGGGTAGGCTGGCGATTCGCCGACCGTGCCGGCGTCAACTGCCATGTGCATCACGGATGTTGTCGCGCGCGGACGGCTTCCCGGGCGCTCGACGCGGGGACCGGTGTTCGACGCGCCCTGTTCACCGACGGATACCCGGGAGACCCCTCCGTGACAGACGACGCCCCCTCCACGCACCGGCGGCCGAACTCCGGCATCGACACCTCGGTGCCGCACTCCGCCCGGATGTGGAACCACTGGCTCGGCGGCAAGGACAACTACGAGGCCGACCGGGCCGCCGCCGATCAATTCGCCGCCGCGTTCCCGGCCATCGCCGACAACGCCCGGGCCTTCCGCCACTTCCTCGCCCGCTCCATCCGGTACCTCGCCGAGGACGCCGGCATCCGTCAGTTCCTCGACATCGGCACCGGCCTGCCCACCGTGGACAACACCCACGAGGTCGCCCAGCGGGTGGCCCCGGAGAGCCGCATCGTCTACGTGGACAACGACCCGCTGGTCCTCGCCCACGCCCGCGCCCTGCTGACCAGCACCCCCGAGGGCGCCACCGCCTACCTCGACGCCGACCTGCGGGAGCCCGAGGCCATCCTGCGCTCCGCCGCCGAGACCCTGGACTTCGAGCGCCCGATCGCCCTGGTGCTCAGCGGCATCCTCGGCCACTACGAGGACGCGGTCGCCGACGACGTCGTCGCCCGCCTGACCGCCGCCCTGCCCTCCGGCAGCCACCTGGTGGTCTGCGACGGCACCGACACCAGTCCGGAGCTGAACGAGGCGCAGCGGATGCACAACGAGCGCGGCGCCGTCGTCTACCACCTGCGCAGCCACGAGCGCATCGCGCGCTTCTTCGACGGGATGGAACTCGTCGAGCCCGGCGTGGTCCCCTGCTACGAATGGCGGCCCGAGCCCAGCCCGTTCGAGCCCCCGGCGGATGTCCATGCGGCCGGCGCGGTGGGACGCAAGCCGTGACATGCTGATCCCGACAGGGGGGTGCGGGCGGCCGGTGGACAACCGCCCGCACCGGACGACCGGGGCGCGGGGCGTGCCCCGGGAGGCGAGACGGAGTGACGGTGACGGCATGGGAACGGACATGAGCCTCATGACACCGGAGGGCGCCCGGACCGGGGAGCCGGGACGGGGACTGCCCGGGACGGCCACGGGTCCCACCGTCCCCCGGATGATGCTCGGCGCGGAACTCCGCCGCCTGCGCGAGCAGTGCGGTGTCACCGGCAGCGAGGCCGGCGACGTCATCCGGGCCTCCCACTCCAAGATCAGCCGCCTGGAGGCGGGGCGCACCGGCTTCAAGATCCGGGACGTCGCCGATCTGCTGACCCTGTACGGCGTCACGGACGAGGCCGACCGCGCCACCCTGCTGGCCCTCGCCGAGCAGGCCAACACCCCCGGGTGGTGGCACGCCTACCACGACGTGGTGCCCCGCCACCTGGAGTTGTTCCTCGGCCTGGAGCAGGCGGCCGACATGATCCGCTCCTACGAACTGCAGTTCATACCCGGTCTGTTGCAGACCGAGGACTACGCCAGGGAACTGTTCCGCCTCACCCGTGACGGCGAGAGCGACAAGACGGTCGAACGCCGCGTGGAACTGCGCATCGAGCGCCGCCGTGCCCTGCACCGCGTCCCGCCGGTCAAGCTGTGGGTGGTCATCGACGAGGCCGCGCTGCGTCGCCCGATCGGCGGGGCCCGGGTGCACCGGGCCCAGCTGCGGCACCTGTTGGAGATGTCCGAACTGCCGAACGTCACCATCCAGGTCATGCCCTTCTCCGCCGGCGGACACCCCGCCATGGGCGGCCCGATCATGCTGCTGCGGCCCCCGGTGGACGACCTGCCGGACGTCGTCTACCTGGAGCAGCCGCTCAGCGGTCACTACGTGGACCGGACGGCCGACGTGGAGCACTACCGGCACGTGATGAACCAGTTGGTGGTCGAGGCGACCCCGGTGGACGCCTCCCGCGCGATGATCGCCGGGATGGTCGCCGACCTCTGAGCCCCGCCCCCCGGGGCGCCGGAGCGCCGGACCCCACGGCGTGCCGCGGCCCCGCCCCACCGTTCGCCGGAACGGTGGGGCGGGGCCGCCTCGCCGGGGCGGGGTCGCGTCCGGCCCCGGATGGCGCACCCCTCAGGGGTGCACCCGGGCGGGGATGTGCGTGACCTCCTCGATCTCCCGCTCGGCCTTGTGCCGCAGTTGGGCGGAGAGGTCGCCCAGCAGGCGTGCCGCCGCGATCTCCTCGCCCACCCGTGGCTGATCCGGGTCGTCGGGGTGCCGGTCGGCGTGACCCCGGGCCCGCAGTTCCGTGCCGTCGGGCAGCCGCAGCAGGGCGACGGCCCGGGTCTCGGAGCCGATCTCCCGGAACTCCAATTCGATGTGCCAGCCGGCCACGGTCCGCACCGTGTCGGTCTGGGGGGCATGCTCCACGATCGTCACCTCCGGAGGGTCCCGGGCACCGGGCGGGTCACGCCCGTGCCCCGGGGCCGATCGTTCGTCACCGGTCCCGGACCGCGCGGACGGAGTCGGCTCACGACCCGGGATTCATCCCGTTTCGGGATGGTTCGGACCCTTCCAGGGTGCACCCGACCACCCCGGTCCACAATCGCGCCCGAGCGGTCCCCGCGCGATCCGCCCGTCCGCCCGAAAACCCGTTGCCCGGCCCCGCGCCCCTCCCTACGCTGGGGCCCGCGCCCGTCCGGTCGGCGGGCGCCCGGAGTCGACCGGGTCCTCCCGGCCCCGGTCCGCACACGCCGCGCCCCACGGGGTGCGCGGGAGGGAGGTGGCACGCATGGTCGCCGTCTTCGTGATCACCGGCCCCGATGCCGACGCCGCGGATGTGGCCGTCCCGCATCCGCCCCTCGACGCGGCGGGCCCCGCCCGTCCCGTCGCCACCTCCCCACACCGGCCCGCGACCCGCGACTGAGCCGGCCCGCACCGCCGCCACCGTCCCGTCCCGCCGGCACCCGTGCCGCGCGGACGGTTCGACGCGCGCCATCGGGCCGCGCGCCGCCGGGTCGTCCCGACCCGAGGACTCCACCCGTGCAGATCCCGCACACCCCCGACCGTTCCTCCCGGCGTTTCACCGACCTTCCCGGGACC
>NZ_VKHS01000633.1 GCF_014141525.1 Streptomyces calidiresistens | reverse complement strand
ACCCCGGGCGCTCCCCTCCCCAACCCCCGGCGCTCACCGACGGAACACTACGAGGACTTCCTCGACGGGCTCGGGCTGGACGAGCACGACGGCAGGCGTGCGCTCATGACCGGACAGTTCGCCAAGATCCTCTCCGACAACGGCCTGAACGAGACCGCCGAACGCCTGATCAGAAGGTTCGACCCCCCGCCCGGGGACTCCATCGCCCCGGGCAGCGACGGGGACGAGCGGGACGACCCCATTACCGGCCTCCCTCTGTCCCCACACCCCTGACCCCGGCCCGCACCCCTTGGGAGAAGAACACCGTGGACAACGAACTGACGGCCCTCGCCGCCACCGGCGCCGCCGGCCTGGTGCAACTGATGCTCTCCGACGCCTGGAACCTGGCCCGGGACGGCTTCGCCCGACTGCTGGCCCGCCGCCCGGGACCGCCCGACGCCTCCGCCGAACTGGACGCGGCCCGGAGCCGATTGCTGACGGCACGGGTGAGCGGGGACGATCCGGTCGTGCGGGAGATCACCGCCGCCGTACGGGCGAGACTGCTGGATCGGTTGCGCGTCGATCCGTCGGCGCGCGAGGAACTCCGGTCCCTGCTGGACCTCGCCCCCGAGGGGAACACCGGCGCCGGACCGGGGACGGTGAACAACACCATCAGTGGCGGGGTGCAGCACGGGCCGGTGATCCAGAGCGGCCGGATCGGCGGCATCCCCTTCGGCGAGCCCGGCCGGGGATGACCGGGACGTTCGTCCCCCTCACCCCGCGCCGCCGCGGCGGGTGAGGGCGGCGCGCAGTTCCTCGGCCCGGCGGGCGGGGGCGCGGGCCTCCGTGACGCCGGCGACGTGGGCGTCCGGGCGGATCAGCAGAGCGGTGCGCCGCTGGGGGTTGGCCCACTGGACGTGGCGCACCCGGTCCGCGTCCGGCGTGCCGGCGAACGGCGAGGCCTCCCCCGCAGGGGTGACCAGCACGAACCGGCCGGCCCGCAGCGCCTCGTACAGCCGGGACGGCCCGTCCGCGGTGCCCGACGACCCGCCGGATGAGCCACCGGCCCAGGCGAGGTCGGGGGCCCGGCGGCCGACCAGCGGGTGCGCTCCCCGCTCCGCGCGGTAGCCGAGTCCGATGCCGGTGACCTGGCCCAGCCCCCGGTCACGCAGCGCCGGTGTGCCGGCGAACAGCCGGACGACGAGGTCGCGCACGGCCCTGGCGGGCGCGGGACGGAGCAGGGCCGCGCGCAGCAGGGCGCCGCTGCTGCGCAGTGCCAACGCGCCGATCGGGTGCCGCTCGGTGTCGTAGGTGTCCAGCAGGTCCCCGGCGCCGGGGCGGCCCTCCAGCGCGGCGACGAGCTTCCAGGAGAGGTTGCCCGCGTCCTGGAGCCCGGTGTTCATGCCCTGGCCGCCGGCCGGTGAGTGCACGTGCGCCGCGTCCCCGGCGAGGAACACCCGTCCCACGCGGTAGGTCGGCACCTGCCGCTCCTCGCTGCGCAGCCGGGAGAGCCACTCCGCGTCGCGCATGCCGAAGTCGGTGCCCAGCACGCGGCGGGTGATCTCCCGGAGTTCGTCGAGGTCGACGGGGGTGTCCTCGGGGACCTCGTTGCGCGGATCCCAGCCGACCACCCGGTACCGGCCGTCGCCGAAGGAGGCGACGAGGGCGAAGGCGTTGTCGCGGGCGTCGGCCCGCACCGGGCCCGGCGGCGGGTCGGCGAGCCGGACATCGGCCAGCACGAGGGAGGCGGGGAAGGTCTGCCCGGGGAACGGCAGGCCGATCGCCTCGCGGACGGTGCTGCGGTGGCCGTCGGTGCCCACCACCCAGCGGGCGCGCAGGGCATCCTCCGTCGCGCCGCCGCCGTCTCCGCCGTCCCCGTTCCCGCCGTCCCCGGGGGAACCGGCCCGGCGCACCCGCACCGTCACCGCCGCCGGGTCCTGCTCCACGCCGATCGCCCCGGTGCCGTACCGGATGTCGACACCCGCCTTCCGGGCCCGGCGCTCCAGCAGCCGCTCCACCTCGTACTGCGGGGTGACCAGCAGGAACGGGAACCGGGTGCGCAGCCCGGTGAGGTCGAGTTCGATGCCGGCGATTCCGCGCGGTCGGGACACCCGCCGGCCCCGGTCGATCAGCTCGTCGGCGAGGCCCCGCGCGTCGAGGTACTCCAGGGTGCGGGCGTGCACGGCCAGGGCCCGGGTGAGGTTGGAGAGCCCGGGCGGGCGGCGTTCCAGCAGCACCACGGACCGCCCGGCCGCCGCCAGGTCCCCGGCGAGCAGCAGCCCGGTGGGCCCGGCCCCCACCACGATCACCTCGGCGTCCATGCCGTGCTCCTTTCCCGATCACCGTCCCCGGTTCACCCGTACGGGGGGTGTTCACGCCCGGTCCCGGTAGGTCCGGGTACCCGTACCGGGGTGTCCCGACACCGGCCGCGGCCCCCGCCCACCGGAATCACCGCCCGCTCCCGGGGCGGAAACGTCCGGGGCACGATCCCGGCGTTCACCCCCGGGCCGGTGGACTCGGAGGCTAGGGTTCCGCACGTCACCGGGTGTGTTCCGCATCACATCCCCGGTGGCTCGGGCTGCCCCGGAACGGCGCCCGAGGGGACACGACGCGCCGGGGGGCGACATGCTGGAGATGGTCAAGGGCGAGAACGTGGCGCTCACGGAGCTGAGCGGGGACACCGGCTCGGTCCTCGTGGGCCTCACCTGGGGCGGCCCCACCGGTGACGAGGACGCCGATGTGTCCGTCCTGCTGCTGAACGCCGAGGGCGTCGTGCGCGGTGACACGGACTTCGTCTTCTACAACAACCCCACGGCGGCCGACGACAGCGTGCAGTTGCTGGGGAAGACCCCGACCGACAACGGCAGCGAGGACCGGATCGGCATCGACCTGGACGACATGGCGGCCGACGTGGACCGGGTCGTCCTGGCGGCCAGCCGTTACGCCGGCGGGCGGTTCGGGGAGTTGGAGGGCCTGGGCATGGTGCTCGCCGACCGCTCCGGGGAAACGCTGCTGCGCTTCGGCATCGAGGACGCGGGCACGGAGAGCGCGTTCATCTTCGGGGAGCTCTATCGGCGGGGCGCGGGGTGGAAGTTCCGCGCGGTGGGCCAGGGGTACGACACCGGACTCGCCGGTCTGGCCCGGGACTTCGGCCTGGACGTGGACGACGCGCCGGACGGAACCGAGGACACCGACGACACCGGGGACGGGGAGGGGAACGAGGAGGCCGAGGGGCCGGAACCGGCCGGGAGCACGGAGCCGCCCGCTGACGGGACCCCACCGGCCGAGCCCGCCGGTGACCTCTCGGCGCCCCCCGTTCCCGCC
>NZ_VKHS01000632.1 GCF_014141525.1 Streptomyces calidiresistens | reverse complement strand
GCGGGGGACGCGGCGGGGCAGGATCGTCGGGGAGGACCCACCGACGGGCCCCCGCCCCGAAGGCCCGCGGGCCGGGCGGCGGGGGCGACGGGACACGCCAGGGAAGGACTCGGCCGCGTGAACGCAGCACTCACCCCCGACGGCGAGGACGGCACCACCGGGGTCGGCGACGCCCGCCCGGGGGCGGACGACGAGGCACCGGTGATCCGGGGCAACATCCCCGGATCGTTCCCCCGGAGCGTGTTGGAGGAGCGCCATCCGGCGCTGATCGACCGGGTGCGCAGATCCTTCCCCTACGGCGCGGAGCAGCAGCGGGCGCTGGACGCCCTGCTGATCGAGATCGACGGCGGGGACATCACCCCCCTGCCGGAGGAGGCGCACGACCACGAACGGTGGGCGGAGTGGGGGTATCCGCACCACGGCCGGCGATGGCTGGACGTGCCGTTCCTGTGGGCGGAGAGCTTCTTCTACCGGCGGCTGCTGGAGGCCGTCTCCCACTTCGGTCCCGGTCCGTGGCGCGGGCTGGACCCCTTCGCGCCGGTCAAGCACGCCGAACTGCGCGGCGAGGGCGTGGACGCCCTGCTGGAGGCCCTGCACGACCTGGGGTCCCGGCCGGCGGAGGAACGGCTGCGGGCCCTGCTGCTCGCCTCCCTGCAGGGCAACCGGGCGGACCTGAGCTTCGGGATGGTCCCCGGCGGTGGCCTCGGCGAGGGCGAGGCCGGCCTGGTGGTGGACGAACTCACCGCGGCCCGCGACCTGTTGGAGCCGGGACCGGAGGGAGCGGGGACGGTGGCGGTGATCGCGGACAACAGCGGCCGGGAGCTGATCGCCGACCTGGCCCTGATCGACCACCTGCTGGTGCACGGCCTGGCCGACCGGGTGGTGCTGCACGTGAAGCCGGCGCCGTACTACGTCTCGGACGCGGTGCTCGCCGACGTGATGCACGCCGTGCGACGGTTGTCCTTCGGCCCCGGTCGCACGGCCGGCATCGGGGAACGCCTGTGGGAGGCGATCGGCACGGACCGGTTGTCGCTCTCCGCGCACCCGTTCTTCTGCTCGCCGCTGACCTTCGCGGAGATGCCCGCCGACCTGCGCACCGAACTGGCCGGTTGCGCGGTGTCCCTGTTCAAGGGGGACCTCAACTACCGGCGGCTGGTCGGGGACCGGTTGTGGCCGGCGACCACGCCGTTCGCGCCGCTGGTGGCGCACTTCCCCTCCCCGGTGGTGGCGCTGCGGCTGCTGAAGTCGGACGTGGTGACGGGGCTGCCGGTGGGGACGGTGAACCGGTTGACCGCGACGGAGGACGACTGGCGGATCTCCGGAGCCCACGCGGTGGTCCAGACCGCCGGCTCCTGACCGGCGTTCGCCGCCGGGGCGCCCGCCGGGCCGGGGTCGGGCGCGCGCCGGATCGGGCACGGGGCCACCGCGCCGCCCGCGTCGAACCCCCTCCCGGGGAGCGGGCCACCGGAGGACTCCCGCCGGGGGTGCGGTGAGGGGGCGTGCCGGGGCCCCCGGGGGGTGCGCCGGCGCGCGTCCGCAAGGCCTTTCACGACGGGAACCGGCCGCGCCCCTCCGCCCGGTCCGACCGGCGGGTACGCCTCGGTGACGCGCCGTCGAATGCGGCGCAAACCGGCGATAACACCGCCGGTCAGCGGGGTTTCCGGGGCCCGGTGGACGGCTGGATTCGCATCCTTGACCGGGTCATGCCACTCGGCCACGATGTGCCCCGCGCCACACCGGCGCGTCACCCCCCGCCCGTCGCACTGGACACCCCCGGAGATGCGATGCGAACACCCCTGCGCGGCCGCTTCACCGCCACCGCCGCCGCCGTCCTCTCACTGGCCCTGGCCCTGACCCTCGGGGCCCAGGCCGGCGCCGCCTCCCCCGACGGCGCCAACGGCGCCCGGGCCTCCGCGGAGGAGATCCCCGGCACCTACGAGGTGCGCGGCATCTCGTCCGCCACCCAGCGGTCCGTCCTCGCCGCCCACGGCGTGTCCATCGACGCGGTGGACGACCACTCGGTCACCGTCACCGCCGACAAGGCCACCGCCAAGCGGCTGCGAAGCATGGGCTACCTGCTGGAGGAGATCCGGCAGGCCGTGCCCGACGCCCTGCCGCAGGACGCCTCCGGTGGCGACTTCTCCGTCACCTCCACGCCCTCGCAGTACACCAGCTACGCCCAGATGACGGCGACGGTGAACTCCCTGGTCTCCCGCTACCCGAACCTGATGCACCGCCAGGTCATCGGCCGCTCGCACCAGGGCCGCGACATCATCGCGGTCAGGATGAGCAACAACGCCCGGGTCGACCAGAACCGCCCCGAGGTGCTGTTCAGCCACAACATGCACGCCCGCGAGCACCTGACCACCGAGATGGCGCTCTACCTGATGAACGAGTTCGCCACCGGGTACGGGCAGGACTCGCGCATCACCACCATGATGAACACCCGCGAGATCTGGATCATCCCCAGCCTCAACCCCGACGGGAAGGTCTGGGACCAGGACTCCGGCAGCTTCCGGAACTGGCGCAAGAACCGGCAGCCCAACTCCGGCTCCACGGCCATCGGCACCGACATCAACCGGAACTTCGCCTACCGGTGGGGGTGCTGCGGCGGGTCCTCGACCAACCCGGCCAGTGACACCTACCGGGGGCCGAGCGCCGAGTCCGCCCCCGAGACCCGGGTGCTCACCAACTTCGTGCGCAGCCGGGTGATCGGCGGCCGGCAGCAGATCACCGCGCACATCGACTTCCACACCTACAGCGAACTGATCCTGTGGCCCTTCGGCTACACCTACAATGACACCGCGCCGGGCCTGAACCAGGACCAGCTGAACGTGTTCGCCACGGTGGGCCGCCAGATGGCCGCGAGCAACGGTTACCGGCCGCAGCAGTCCAGCGACCTGTACATCACCGACGGCAGCATCAGCGACTGGATGTGGGGCGACCAGGGCATCTGGTCCTACACCTTCGAGATGTACCCGCGGACGGCGAGCCAGGGCGGTTTCTATCCGCCGGGCAGCGTGATCAACCGGGAGACCGCGCGCAACCGTGAGGCCGTGCTGATCCTGCTGGAGAACGCCGACTGCATGTACCGCTCCATCGGCAAGCCGCAGCTCTGCACCACCTGACCCGGCATCGGATCCCTCCGATCCACCGCGCGGCCGGTGGCCCCCCGCACCGTCGGGGGGCCACCGGCCGCGCCGCGTCCGTGTCCGCCCGCTCCCGCCCGGCCCCGGGGCCCGAGGGGGCCGGACGGGGGACCGGGACGAAGGACCGAGCGGGAACACGCCCCCGGTCCGGTGCGGTGGGC
>NZ_VKHS01000631.1 GCF_014141525.1 Streptomyces calidiresistens | reverse complement strand
GCGGACACCCCCCCGACCCGCCGTGCCGGTCCCGGGGAGGCCGGGGTGGGGCGCGAGACGATGCCGATCCCGGGCCCCCGGGGGCCACCGGCCCCCCGGGGGCCGAGGTGTGTCCGGGCCCGTGCGTCCCCGCTTCCCCGCCGGGGGCCTCCCCGGGCCGGGCCCGCGACGCCCGGCGGCCCCTCCCCGCCCGATACGCTGGGACGTCACCTGCGGGACAGCGAGAGAAGGGCAGCCCCCACGTTGCGCGTCGCCAGATTCTCCCTCGAGGGAAACGTCGGTTTCGGTGTGCTGGACACCGATCCGGACCGGGACGAGCCGGTCCTGGACGTGGTCCGCGGCCACCCCTTCGGCGGGGTGGAGCGCAGCGGACGCCACATCCCGCTGAAGGCGGTGCGGTTGCTGCCACCGGTGCTGCCCAACAAGGTGGTCGCGGTCGGCCGCAACTACGCCGAACACGCCAGGGAACTCGGCAACGAGGTTCCCGGAACCCCGGTGATCTTCCTCAAGCCGTCCACCTCCGTCATCGGCCCCGGCGACCCGGTGCCCTACCCCTCCTTCTCCCGGGAGGTCCACCACGAGGCGGAGCTCGCCGTGGTCATCGGTCGGATGTGCCGGGAGGTGCCGCCCTCCCGCGCGGCGGAGGTGATCCTCGGGTACACCTGCGCCAACGACATCACCGCCCGGGACATCCAACGCTCCGAGGAGCAGTGGACCCGCGCCAAGGGCTTCGACGGCTCCTGTCCGCTGGGACCGTGGGTCGAGACGGAACTCACCCCCGAGCGGGCCGCCGACCTGGCGATCATGTGCACCGTCAACGGTGAGCAGCGTCAGCTCGGACGCACCGGCGAGATGGTGCGCGGCATCCCCGAGTTGATCGCGCACATCACCGAGGCGATGACGCTCCTGCCCGGGGACGTCATTCTCACCGGCACCCCGGCGGGTGTCGGCCCCCTGGAGATCGGCGACGAGGTCGCCGTCACCATCGAAGGCATCGGAACTCTCACCAACAAGGTGGTCAAGCGTGACTAGCGCGCCCTCCTCCGCCCCCGCCGAGCCCGGCACGGGGGACACCTCCCCGGTCCGGGTGCGGTTCTGCCCGTCGCCGACCGGCAACCCGCACGTCGGCCTGGTTCGGACGGCGTTGTTCAACTGGGCCTTCGCCCGTCGCCACGGCGGCACCATGATCTTCCGGATCGAGGACACCGACGCGGCGCGGGATTCCGAGGAGTCCTACGAGGCGCTCCTGGACGCCATGCGCTGGCTCGGCCTGAACTGGGACGAGGGTCCGGAGGTGGGCGGCCCCCACGAGCCCTACCGGCAGTCGCAGCGCATGGAGATCTACGCCGATGTCGCCCGTCGGCTCCAGGACGCCGGCCACGCCTACCGGTGCTACTGCTCGGCCAACGAGCTCGCCGAGCGCCGCGAGGCCGCCCGGGCCGCAGGCCGCCCATCGGGATACGAGGGCACCTGCCGGGACCTGTCGGCCGAGCGGATCGCCGCCTACGAGGCGGAGGGGCGCACGCCGATCGTGCGGTTCCGGATGCCCGACGAGCCGATCACCTTCACCGACCTGGTGCGCGGCGAGCTGACCTTCACCCCGGAGAACGTTCCCGACTACGGCATCGTCCGGGCCACCGGTGCCCCGCTCTACACCCTGGTCAACCCGGTGGACGACGCGCTGATGAAGGTGACCCACGTCCTGCGCGGCGAGGACCTGCTCTCCTCCACCCCCCGCCAGATCGCCCTGTACCGGGCGCTCGCGGACATCGGGGTGGCCACCGGGCCGATGCCCCGCTTCGGCCACCTGCCGTACGTCATGGGGGAGGGGAACAAGAAGCTCTCCAAGCGCGACCCCCAGGCCTCGCTCAACCTCTACCGGGAGCGCGGCTTCCTGCCCGAGGGGCTGCTCAACTACCTCTCCCTCCTCGGCTGGTCCATCGCGGAGGATCGCGACATCTTCTCGTTGCGGGAGATGGTGGAGGCCTTCGACATCGCGGACGTCAACGCCAATCCCGCCCGCTTCGACCTCAAGAAGTGCGAGGCGATCAACGCGGTCCACCTGCGGGAGATGTCCACGGAGGACTTCCTCGCCGCCTGTGAGCCGTGGCTGCGGGCCCCGCACGCCCCCTGGAAGCCGGAGGCGTTCGACGAGGCGGCCTTCGCCGCCCTCGCCCCGCTGGCGCAGACCCGGCTGACGGTGCTCTCGGAGATCACCGACAACGTCGACTTCCTCTTCCTCGACGAGCCGGTGCGCGACGAGGCGTCCTGGCAGAAGGCGATGAAGCCCGGGGCGGAGGCGTTGCTGCGCACGGCGCGCGAGCGACTGGCGGCGGCGGAGTGGAACGCGGAGGCACTCAAGGGCGCCGTTCTGGCGGCGGGGGAGGAACACGGCCTGAAGCTCGGCAAGGCCCAGGCGCCGGTCCGGGTGGCCGTGACCGGCCGGACCGTGGGACTGCCGCTCTTCGAGTCCCTGGAGGTGCTCGGGCGCGAGCGCACCCTGGAGCGGGTCGACGCGGCCCTGGCGCGGCTGGCGGGCTGACACCGCGCGTGAACCCGGCATCGCACCGCGGGCTCCGGGCGGGGGCGGGACACCGTGCCCCGCCCGGAGCCGTCGGAGCCCGTCTCCCGGGCGGAGAGGCCCGCCCGGGAGACGGGCTCCGGGGGTGCGGGGCGGGGCGCGCCGGCCCCGACGGGGAACCCGTTTTGGAGCACGGTCCCCGATCGGGTAATGTTCTTCCCGTCGCCGAACGGGGCCGGCCGAAAGGCCGGGACACCGGGAGGCGGACACCGGAACAAGACCTCTCGAGGTTCGGTTTTGGTGGGCTATGGTGTAATTGGCAGCACGACTGATTCTGGTTCAGTTAGTCTAGGTTCGAGTCCTGGTAGCCCAGCGCGATCTTCGCCCAGCGAGATCATGCCCCCGTTGTGTAGCGGCCTAGCACGCCGCCCTCTCAAGGCGGTAGCGCCGGTTCGAATCCGGTCGGGGGTACTGGCCGAAAGGCCTGCTGGGGCCCCCGTTGTGTAGCGGCCTAGCACGCCGCCCTCTCAAGGCGGTAGCGCCGGTTCGAATCCGGTCGGGGGTACGTATCGGGAAAGCCCCGCGTGTTCGCACGCGGGGCTTTCCCGTGTTCGCACCCGGTGCGGGCGGTCTCCCGGCAGCCGTCCGCCCCGCCTCGCCACCGGCACCCTGCCGATCGCCTCGGCCGGATCCCGCACGGGTGTGTCGACCCCGACCGACCCGTGGGCGCCGACCGGTGCCCCGGGGAAGGTCTCCCGCCGGTTTCCCGGGTGCCCGCCCCGCCGCGTGAACTCGGCCCACGCCGGGGTGACCCCGCCGGGGAGGGG
>NZ_VKHS01000630.1 GCF_014141525.1 Streptomyces calidiresistens | reverse complement strand
GGAGGGGCTGCGGCTGGCCCGTCGGCTGGCCGGGTTGACGCGCCGGATCGAGGGGGTGGGCCCGGATCCGGCGGAACTGCCCGCGATCGGGGTGTTCGCGGTGGGGGATCAGCTCGCGGTCACCGGCCACGACCTCTCCGCGGCCCTGGGAGCGCTCGGGGACGTGCCGGAGGCCCGGGAGGCCATGGCGGAGGCGCTGGGGCTTCTGAGGGCCTGCGAGGGGCTCTGAGGCGCCACGGGGCGCCGGTGGCGCGCGGGGTCACCGTCGCCGGGGCCCGTCCGACGGGCCGGAAACACCCGGGCCGGGGGCGGAGCCACAGCCGGCGTCACGGGAGGCGCGGAAACGGCGGGTGTGCCGGGGCGAGGTGTGCCGGGAGCGGGGGACGGACCGCGTGGCTCCGGGGGAGGCGCCCGACCGGCGGGGTCACCGTCGCCGGGGCCCGTCCGACGCGAAGGAGCCGCCGTGCGGCGGTGGGGCGGGCGCGCGGCGGCCCGGGGCGTCGGCGCGTTCGCGGCCGGGAGGCTCTTCCCGGTGGAGGTCAGGCGGTGACGACGCGGTCCGCCAGCAGGTAGACGTTCTCCTCCACCGCCGGCTCACCGGTGCCCGGGGCGCCGTCGGGGCCCGCCGGGCCGCAGCCGAAGGTCAGGGCGTAGGCGCCGGAGACGCCGGAGCCGCCGAGCAGCACGGGCCGGCGCCCGGCGCGCAGCGCGGCGACGAGTCGCTGCGCGGTCTCCTGGTGGCCGGGGGACAGGCACAGGGTGGTGCCGTCGGCGAAGAGGAAGACGTCGAGGGTGCCCAGCGGGCCGGGCCGGACGTCGGCCAGCGGTATGCGGGTCTCGGCCAGGCGCCGCAGCTGCTCGGTGGTCCGGCGCTGTTCGGCGGCCCGGCTCTCCCGCCCGCTCTCCGCCACGGGGTTCCCCGCGCCGGCGGCGTGCTCGGCGTCCTCGCGCTCGGCGGGGTCCGGCCGGTCGGTGTGCTCGTGGTCGACCGGCTCGCCGGCGAGGGTGTAGCCGGGGTGGGAGGGGTGGCGGCGGCGGGCGGCGGCCAGTTCGGCGGACTCGGTGCCGTCGTTCTCGGCGGCGCGCTCGGCGGGCTCGTGGCCCTCCGAGAGCTCGGGGCAGTCGCCCGGGGCGCGGTCCACGACGCCCTGGCGGGGGACCTGGAAGGGGCTCTCGGACGGCAGGGCGCCGGGCAGGTAGCCCTCCAGGAGGGCATCCAGCAGCGCCTCGTCGCCGTCGCCGAAGTCGGGGCCGATGCCGCGCCCGGCGAACAGGGAGCCGGTGCTGCCGTGCTCGCGGGCCTCCTGATCGGCCCAGAAGGCGCGGGCCTCGGCGAGTTCGCGTTCCCGCTCGTCGGCCAGGGCGTCGGCGACGGCGGCGCGAATCAGTTCCTCGTCCGGGGCGGTGCGCGCCCCGGGAAGGCCGGTGGACAACAGTTCTGCGCGCAGCGCGGCGACCTCGGCGCGCAGGGCACGGGCGACGAAGAGCGCGGTGACGCACAACACCAGTGCGATTCCCGCGGCGAGCAGCAGGATGAGGGATATTGCGCTCACGAACGATCTCCCGGTTGCTTTCGGTCCCCAGCCTTTCCTACCTCAGCCTTCCGTGCCGTTGCCACGGGGTGCCAGATCGGAATGTCCCGTTATGGGGGGGTACTTGGTCCTTCCATAACGGTTCCGGCGCCGCCCCGCACCCCCGTGACCTGCGGGGACGCGAGGCGGCGACGGATGGGTTACATCCCGGGTCCGCTTAGGTCTCGCTGGTGTATACCGTGCTTCCGTGCGACCCCCGGAGTGCTCCCCCCGGGGCCCTTGCGTGCCGGTCCCGCGGGATTCCTCCCATGGTGTCAGCTCATCCGCTCCAGCACCATCGCCATGCCCTGACCACCACCGACGCACATCGTCTCCAGCGCGAACTGCTTGTCGTGCCACTGGAGGGAGTTGATCAGCGTGGCGGTGATGCGGGCGCCGGTCATGCCGAAGGGGTGGCCCACGGCGATGGCGCCGCCGTTGACGTTCAGGCGGTCGATGTCGATGCCCAGATCACGGTAGGAGGGGATCACCTGTGCGGCGAACGCCTCGTTGATCTCCACCAGGTCGATGTCGGAGATCGACATGCCGGCCAGCTTCAGCGCCCGGCGGCTCGCCTCGACCGGGCCGTAGCCCATGATCTCCGGGGAGAGACCGGAGACGGCGGTGGAGACGATCCGCGCCAGCGGCGTGATGCCCAGCTCCCGGGCCTTGGTGTCGGACATGACCACCAGGGCGGCGGCGCCGTCGTTGAGCGGGCAGCAGTTGCCCGCGGTGACCAGTCCGTCGGGGCGGAAGACCGGCTTGAGTCCCTCGACGCCCTCCATGGTGACGCCCGGCCGCGGTCCGTCGTCCTTGCTCACCACGGTGCCGTCGGGGGTGGTCACGGGGGTGATCTCGCGCTCCCAGAAGCCGTCCGCGATGGCCTTCTCGGCGAGGTTCTGCGAGCGCACGCCGAACTCGTCCATCTCGCGGCGGGTGATGCCCTTGTGGCGGGCCAGGTTCTCGGCGGTCTGGCCCATGGAGATGTAGATGTCGGGCAGCTCGCCGGCCTCGCGCGGGTCGCTCCAGCCCTCGCCGGCCCGCTCGGCGCGGGCGGCGGTGCGGGCCTCGGCCCCGGCGAACAGCGGGTTGTGGGTGCCCGGCATGCCGTCGGAGGTGCCGTTGACGGTGCGGGAGACGGCCTCCACGCCGGCGGAGATGAAGACGTCGCCCTCACCGGCGCGGATCGCGTGCATCGCCATCCGGGTGGTCTGCAGCGAGGAGGAGCAGTAGCGGGTGATGGTGCAGCCCGGCAGGTGGTCCATGCCCAACTGCACGGCCACCACCCGGCCGAGGTTGTGGCCCTGCTCGCCGCCGGGGGCGCCGCAGCCGAGCATCAGGTCGTCGATGTCGCGGGGATCGAGCTGGGGCACCTTGTCGAGGGCGGCGCGCACCATCGCGGCGGTGAGGTCGTCCGGGCGCATCTCCTTCAGGGAGCCCTTGAAGGCCCGGCCGATGGGGGAGCGGGCGGCGGAGACGATGACGGCTTCGGGCATGACGGCCCCTTCCGAGGAGGGTGAACGCTGGATCGGCTCTGGAAGTTACCCGCGCGTAGGGGGGCGGGTCACCTCGCTCGCGTGTGATTCGAACCGCACCGCCGGGGCGGGGCGGGGTCGTGCTCGGACGGTGCCAGGGTACCGACCAAGCGGTTGGTCAGGTACCCGAACGGGACGGAAATCACGCTGCCGACCCCCGGACGCGGGAACGGCATCCGGCCCCGGGCCCCCGGACGGCCGGTGCGGGCCCGGGACGGCGTGGCCCGGGGGGCGCACGCAAGGGGGA
>NZ_VKHS01000063.1 GCF_014141525.1 Streptomyces calidiresistens | reverse complement strand
CGAACGCCCTGCCGGCCGCGCCCCCGCCCGGCGGCACCCCGGCCCCGGGGCATCCCGCCGCGGGCAACCCGTTCGCGGCCCCCGGTACCCGGCCGCCCGGCGCCGCACCGCACGACCCGCGCCTGGCGGCCGGCTACGGCTACCCCGGCCCCGCGCAACCGGCGGGCGGGTACGGCTACCCGCAGCACGCCGGGGGCGGGTTCGGCCCGCCGCTGCCGCCCGGAGGCGCGACCGGGGGCACCACCGCGGGGACGACCGGCACCGACGGGAAGCGGCGCCGCGTGGTCCTCGCCGCGGCGATGGCCGGTGTGGTGCTCGCCGGCGCCGGCGTCGCCCTCGGCAGCTGGTGGGTCAACCGGGACTCCGGCACGGTGCCCGACTCCTACCTCGGCGCCTGGCAGGTCGAGGTGCGCGAGGGCGACGACCGGGCGCTGGACGAGTACACCGGACGCGATACCGGGGCCGAGCCCGGCGGGTTCGTCGGCGCGGTCCAGTTCACCCTGGAACAGGGCGCGCCCGGCGAGGTCATCGGCCGTTCCCTGCTGCTCTCCCCCGACGTGCTGTGCGCCCGCGAGGTGGTGCTGCGCGAGGCTGACGGAAACGGTCTGCTCATCGAGCAGCGGGCCGAGTGGAGCGTCCCGGACGCCAGTTGCCTCGACGACGACGGCGGGCGGGAGCGGCTGCGGCGCGAGGCGGACGGCTCCCTGGTGTGGGTGGCCGGGGAGGCCGAGTACCGGATGACCCGCACCGGCGACGCCGGGGCCGAGGTCGTGCCGCAGGAGCTGCTGGGCACCTGGGAGACCGACGACGACGGCTTCACCGAGACCCTGGTGATTTCCCGGGGCGCGGCGGGCGAGCGGGTCACCGACTGGCGCACCGAGGCGGCCGACGAGGACGGCGGGTCGGTCTGCCGCTACGCCAACCACCTGGTGCACACCACCTCGACGACCGGTCTGCTGCGGCTGGTGCTGGGCCCGGACGAGGTGCTGGAGGGCGACTCGGAGGACTGCCCCGGCTTCCCCTCCTACGAGATCGTGATGGACCCGGACGAGCCCGACGAGATCGAGATCGTCTGGTCCAACGCGCCCGACGAGCCCTACACGATGGACCGCGCCGACTGACCCCGCGCCCCCGCACGGCGGCCGACGGGATGGGACGGACGCGCCCCGGCGCCAGGGTACCCGGGTGCGATCGCGGATATCGACGCCCGAAACCCCGGGCTTATGCTCGGGCCCACGCGACAACGAGGGGGACCCGGAAATGAGAGCGCGATGAAGCCGTTGGAGCAGGGGGACCCCCGGCGGGTGGGGCCGTACCGGCTCCTCGGTCGCCTGGGGGCCGGCGGCATGGGCAGCGTCTACCTGGCGCGCTCCGACCGGGGTCGCACGGTCGCCGTGAAGCTGGTGCACGCCGAGCTGGCGCGGCAGGCCGATTTCCGGAGCCGGTTCCGGCAGGAGGTGGCGGCGGCCCGCCGGGTCGGCGGGCGCTGGACCGCCCCCGTCCTGGACGCCGACACCGAGGCCGAGGTGCCCTGGGTCGCCACCGGCTACCTGGTGGGCCCCTCGTTGCAGGAGGTGGTGGCCGCCGAGTACGGGCCGCTGCCGGAGCGCACGGTGCTGGCGCTGGCCGACGGCCTGGCCCGGGCCCTGCGCGACATCCACGCCGCCGGACTGATCCACCGCGACCTCAAGCCCTCCAACGTGCTGCTCACCCTGGACGGCCCCCGGGTCATCGACTTCGGCATCGCCCGCGCCCTGGAGGGCGCCACGACCGGCCTGACCGCGACCGGCGCGGTGATCGGCTCGCCCGGCTTCATGTCCCCCGAGCAGTGCCGGGACGAGCCGCTGACCGCCGCCTCGGACATCTTCTGCCTGGGCTCGGTGCTCACCTTCGCGGCCACCGGGCGCGGCCCCTTCGGCTCGGGCAACAGCGCCGTGCACGCCCTGATGCTGCGCATCGTGCAGGACGAGAAGGACCTGGACGGGGTGCCGGAGGGCGTGCGGGAACTGGTCGAGGCGTGCCTGGCGCCCGACCCGGCCGACCGGCCCGATGTGGAACGGCTGTTGGAGCGCACGGCGGCGGCCGGTATCGCCCCGCCCGATGACCCGGCGGGCGGCGGCGCGGCGGGCGGCGCGGCGCCGGTGCGCGACGGCGAGCCCTGGCTGCCGGGCGCGCTGGTGGCCTCGCTCGGGCAGCGGGCGGTGCGTCTGCTGGACAGCGAGGACCCCGACGAGCCGGGGACGGCCGGGTCGCACCCGGTCGGCGCCGGCACCCCGCCGGGCGGATCCCCGGCCGCCGGGCCCTACTCCCCCGCCGGGTTCTTCGGCCCGCCCGCCGGGTTCGCCGCCGGACCGGGCACGCCACCGGGCGGGTACGGCGCCCCGACCGTCGGCCCCGGCGGGTACGGCACGCCCCCCGGCGGCGCGACCGGTCCGACCGGTGAGGCGGCCCGACGGCGCCGGGTGCTGTCCATCGCGCTCGCCGTCGTCCTGGTGGTCGCCGGCGGCGCGCTGACCGCCCGCCTCCTGGGCTCGGACTCCACCGGCACCGACCGGGGCTCCGGCGGAGCCGCCGGTGGCGACGCCCCCGATGAGGGGGAGGGGAGCGGTGGAACCGACGGGGAGGAGACCTCGGTCGACACCGGTGAGGACGGCGACACCGGCGAGGACGGTGAGGACGAATACGAGAACGTCATCGACGAGCTGTTCATCGGGGCCTGGGAGGGCCGGATCGTGGACGCCGACGGCGAGACCACCGACCGCCGGCTGCGTCTGGACATCACGCCGTCCGGGCTCGACCAGCCGGCGGTGTACTCCATGGTGGTCTCCCCCACCGTGTACTGCCAGGGCACCGGCTGGCTGGCGGAGTCCGACGGCACGACGCTGACGGTGGACCACGACGGCGAGCGGGTCGTCCCCGACCCCGGGTCCTGCCCCTCCAACCGGGAGCACCTGATCATGGAGGCCGGGCAGGAGACCCTGCTGTGGGAGGACACCGACCGGGGCCTTTCCGCGCAGTTGACCCCGGTCGCCGCCGGAAGCGCGGAGGATCCCGACAACGCGCTGCCCGAGTCGCTGCTCAGCATGTGGGAGTACGAGGACGAATGGGACCGCTCCTACTTCCTGAGCTTCGAGGAGGGCCTGCCCGGCGAGGCCTCGGCCCTCCTGGACTACGCGGCGGACGGGGAGACCCTCGTCGAGTGCACCTGGAAGCACACCCTGTTCTCCCTCGACCCGGAGAAGAACGAGCTGATGTTCGGCCCGAGCCTGAACGTCTCCGCCCACCCGGCCGGTTACTGCCCCGACGGACAGTTCCCCGCCTTCGAGGTGGGCGAGCCGGACGGGGACCGGCTCACCCTGAACGTGCTCCGGGGCCCGGGCGAGGAGTGGGAGTTCACCCGCGCCGGCAACTGAGCACCGGCGCCGGAAGCGGCGGGCGCACGGACGAACGCGGCGGGGCGGGGACCATCCGGTCCCCGCCCCGCCGCCGTGTTCCCGGCGCTCCGCCCGGCCGCCCGGCGGCTCGGCCGGGTCGGCCGCTCACAGGAAGGAGCGCAGCTGGATGGTCTCCTCGCGTCCCGGGCCGACGCCGATGGCGGAGATCGGCGCCCCCGACATCTCCTCCAGCGCCTTGACGTAGGCGCGGGCGTTGGCCGGCAGGTCCTCCAGGGTCTTCGCCCCCGTGATGGGCTCGCTCCACCCCGGCAGGTACTCGTAGATCGGCTTGGCGTGGTGGAAGTCGGTCTGGCTGTACGGCATCTCGTCGACCCGGCGGCCGTCGATCTCGTACGCCACGCACACCGGGATGCGCTCCCAGCCGGTGAGCACGTCCAGCTTGGTGAGGAAGAAGTCGGTCAGGCCGTTGACCCGGGTGGCGTAGCGGGCGATGACCGCGTCGAACCAGCCGCAGCGCCGGTCGCGTCCGGTGGTGACGCCGAACTCGCCGCCGATCCGGCGCAGCGCCTCGCCGTCCTCGTCCAGCAGCTCGGTGGGGAACGGCCCGGCGCCCACCCGGGTGGTGTACGCCTTGAGGATGCCGATCACCCGGTCGATGCGGGTGGGGCCGACGCCGGCGCCGGTGCAGGCGCCGCCGGCGGTCGGGTTGGAGGAGGTCACGAACGGATACGTGCCGTGGTCCACGTCCAGCAGGGTGCCCTGCCCGCCCTCGAAGAGGACGACGCGGCCCTCGTCGATGGCCCGGTTGAGGATCAGGGTGGTGTCCGCGACGTACGGCTCCAGCCGCTCGGCGTGCCGCAGCAGCTCCTCCATCACCGCGTCCACGGAGATGGCCCGCCGGTTGTAGAGCTTGGCGAGGACCTGGTTCTTGAAGTCGAGGGCCGCCTCGACCTTCTGCCGCAGGATCGACTCGTCGAAGAGGTCCTGCACGCGGATGCCGACCCGGTTGATCTTGTCGGCGTAGGTCGGGCCGATGCCGCGCCCGGTGGTGCCGATCTTCCGCTTGCCGAGGAACCGCTCGCTGATCTTGTCCACGGTGGTGTGGTACGGGGTGATCAGGTGGGCGTTTCCGCTGATCAGCAGCTTGCCGGTGTCGATGCCGCGCTGTTCCAGACCGGCCAGCTCGGTGAGCAGCACCTCGGGGTCCACGACCACGCCGCCGCCGATGACGGGGGTGCAGTTCGGGGAGAGGATCCCGGAGGGAAGCAGGTGGAGGGCGTATTTCTCGTCGCCGACGACCACCGTGTGGCCGGCGTTGTTGCCGCCCTGGTAACGGACGACGTAGTCGACGGAACCACCGAGCAGGTCGGTGGCCTTGCCCTTGCCCTCGTCACCCCACTGAGCGCCGAGCAGCACAAGTGCGGGCACAGGCGTACACCCCTTCCGGGCGGGGCATCTCACATGCAGACTGCCCCGGATCGACGAAACCCCTGGCGCAATCGCGACAGGGGCTCTTGCACCGAGAGTTTACGGGACCGGTGCCCCGGGGGTGAACAGCTGCCGGGAGGCGGAGAGGTGCTCATCGTCATCGACCCGGTCGCCAGACGTGTGGACGGGGAGTCGGTGCGCATCGCGCGTGACGTGCTCTGCGCCGGCGCGGACGACGCCCGGGTGTGCCTGCTGGAGCCGGACCGTCCGGGGTCGATGGCCAGGGCACTGGCCCGCCGGGGACACCGCCGGGTGGTGGTCGTGGGCGACGACCGGGCCCTGCTGTGGGCGGTGCGGCTGCTGCACGGGCGCGGCGAGCTGGACGAGCGCCCGCTGGGGGTGGTGCCGGTGGGTCCGGCCCCAACGGTGGCGGTGGCCCGGTCGCTGGGGGTGCCGCCGGACCCGGTGCACGCCTCGCGGGCGGTGCTGCACGGCCCGACCCGGCCGGTGGACGCCCTGGAGGACGACGCGGGCGAGCTGGTGCTGGGGGTGCTGGGCATCCCGGCCCCGCCGCCGAGCACGGTCCCGCCGCCGCGCTCCTGGTGGCGGCCCGCCCGGCGACCGGAGGTGCCCCCGCCCCCGGCGCAGCGGCTGCGGGTGGAGGCGGACGGGAAGGTGCTGGCGGACGTGGACCGCCCGGTGCGGCAGGTGTCACTGTCGGCCGAGGACGGTCTGGCGGCGGTGGTGGTGCGGCCGGGCAGCGGGGACCCGGCGGTGGTGGCCCGGGCGAAGCGGGTCACGGTCTCCGGGCCGGGGTTCAGCTACCGCGCCGACGCCGGCGACCGGGGCCCGGAACGCACGCGCACCTGGCTGGCCCGGCCGGGAGCCATGCGGCTGTCGCTGCCGGCGGTCCGGGCCGGACGGGTCTGACCGGGGCGAAACGGGTTGGGGCGGGACGGGTCCCTCAGCGGGTGTCCTCGGCCGGTTCGGCGGACGCGGCGGACTGCCGTTCCTGCCAGCGCCGCATGAGATCCCTGAGTCCCAGGCGCATGAACTCCATGAATTCCGTGGTCTCGGTGAGCCGGCGGCCGGCCGGGGAGTCCGGCCCCACGGCCTCGATGCCCTGGCGGAGGCTGCCGATCCACCGGTTGAGCAGGGGATCGCGGTTGGTGACCGCGTCGTGCCAGACGTCCTGGTGGACCCGGTACCGCTCGCGGCGGGTGCCGGGCTGGCGTTCGCGCGAGACCAGGTGCACCTGGGAGAGGTAGGAGACGGCTCCGGAGATCGCGCCGGAGGAGACCCGCAGACGCTCGGCGATCTCGGCCGAGGTGAGGGTGCCGCTGTCCTCGGCGATGAGGGAGGCGAGGACCCTGGCCGCCATGCGCTGCATCCCGGCGTCGGTGAGGTCCCCGGCGAAGCGCTCGACGAAGGCGGCGATCTCCGGCGTCCAGGGACCGCCGGTCTCCCCCGGTACCGCCTCGACGTCGGTGTCGACGTCGGCGCCCGGCTCCGCCCGGGGCACCCTTCGCTCCTCCTGCACGTGCCGTCCTCTCCGTGATCGCGTCCGTGACGCGCGCCGTCAGCCGATCGACGGACGGCGCGCGGTCCTGTTCGCATCCTGCCGGCCCGATCGCCATCTTCAGAGTATTCACGAATTCATGAAACAACCGTAGGTCCGAAGCTCCCCGGCGGCAACCGGCCCGGATACGGTGCGGAACCGCACCGACCACGGGGAAACGAGCGGGGGCCGGTGACCGGGGAGGGCACGTTCTCCCCGGTCACCGGCCCCTCCCGGGGTGACGCCCCACTCCACGGGTCGGGCTTCCCCCACCTCCGGAGCCCGCGCCTCCCCGGCCATCGACTCGGCTCCCACGCCGGCCCGGGCGCCGAGGCGGGCATCGAGGTCCCGGATCACTTCCGGCACGGCGCCGGTGGCCGGACTCACCCGCCGCGCGGGAAGC
Source organism: Streptomyces calidiresistens (assembly GCF_014141525.1). Lineage (GTDB taxonomy): Bacteria > Actinomycetota > Actinomycetes > Streptomycetales > Streptomycetaceae > Streptomyces > Streptomyces calidiresistens. The sequence goes on along the minus strand of NZ_VKHS01000063.1, from coordinate 6,379 downwards.
ACCGCGAACTCCGCCCCCGGGCGACAGGAGGACCGGGTGCGCCACTCCTCCCCCTCCGTGATCACGGGCTCCCGCCGCCCTCTCCCGACCCGCGCGCCTCCGGGGCCGGGGACTCCGGCCCGCACGTCGGACAGGAACATCCGAGGTGGACCACACCGGGAACCTCGGGGTCGGGCCGGGTCTCCCGCCCGGTGCACGCCTCGTGCGGACCGACGCGGCAGGCGTGGCAGACGTGCCGGTCACTGCCCGGAAGCGGCTCGGGCGCCGGCCTGCGAACCCGGGGGAACCGGCCGCTCACACGACCACCGCCACCCGGACGCGACGGGAGTGCCGCACCCCGTGGATCGACGGCGGGGGCCGGTCGATGCCCCGGACGGCCGGGCGCGGGACGGCGCGCCGCTTCCACCGCACCGCCCCGGCGCCGAGGCGGGCGGTGAGGAGTTGGGAGAGGGGTGCCCGGTGGGCGGCGTCCGGTGGCACGGCGTTCCCCGGGGAACGGCGGGGTCCCGGCACGAGGGCCCGGGCGGGAGGTGTCGGGTGCGGCGGTCGCGGCGGGTCGGACGGCGCCGGCCGCACGGCGCCGGTGACGGGAGTGGCGACGGGGTCGGCGGACGGCGCGGCAACGCGGGCCCCGCCCCTGCGGCGCCTGCCGGTACCCGCCCCCACGAGGCGATCCCACCACCTGCGGACGGCATGCCGTTTCCGACGGTGGGACCGGTTACGGTGGAGCACGTCGAGTCCATTCATGAAAAGCGGATCGGCCGTGCCCGGGGACTGTGGCGACAGTCGCCCGGGCTTTTTACCGCCGTGACACGGAGAAATGCGCCACGGGTTCGAATACCCCGTCTTTCGGGGGTGCGGGAACGGACACATCACCGTTCCCGGCCGTTCTCCTCCGACCCCTCCGGGCCGTTCGAACCGTCCGTTCCGCGCACCGCCCCCTCGCACCGGGACAACGTCGAAACGGGCGCTTCCGACACGGGCGCGCCGGTGTCAACCTCCGCCCACCGGACGGCACATGCTCGGCGCAGGCGTTCGAGTGAGGCCGCCATGGCCGTCTCGTCGATCCCGGGCAGGGGCAACCGCGCACGCTCCAACATCGCCCGCACCTCGGCCTCCGTCGGGCGCCGCCGCCGGGGCAGGGGTGGGTCCGGCCGGGGCGAACCGGCCATTCGCTCGGTAGTCATGCATCAACAATGCGTGAGACGCGCCCGGCGAATGTGCACTACGGTGCTCGCAAAAAGAACCGCGAGCACCGGGAGGGAACGGGCATTCGATGGACGCACGCCATGACGACTCCCCACCCACCACCGCCGGCCTCATCCCCCAACAACTCAAAAACCTGAGAAGGACCCTGGACCTCTCCCAACGCGCCCTGTCCGCGCGCATCCGATACGCACCGTCACACATCGCGGACGTGGAACGGGGAAGGCGCCTGCCGTCCGAGGACATGGCGCGGGCACTGGACGAACTCTTCGCCCCACCACTTCCCTTCACGTCCCTCCTGGCCACCGCACAGAGCGAACTGGTCGCCGATTACGGGCGGATGATCGTGCAGCGCGAGAACGACGCCGTTCGCATCCAGGCATTCACCAGCAGCGTCATTCCCGGCCTGCTCCAAACCGAGGAGTACGCACGGGAACTGCTGTCGAAGGGATTGCCCCGGGAATCACCCGAGAGCATCGCGGCGCGCGTCGAGGCCCGCATGGCCCGAAAGAAGATCTTCGACCGGGAGGACCCACCCCTGTACCGGGTCGTCATGGACGAATGCGCACTGATGCGAAGACTTGCGACAAACACGGCAATGTGTAAGCAGTTTCGCTTCCTGCTGGACATCGCCGCCCATTCGCACGTGACGATCCAGATCCTCCCGGTGGCACGCGGTATTCACGCCATGCAAGGGGGTAGCCTCACCGTGCTATCGCTGCATGACGGATCCACGGTAGCAACGGTCGAGTCCTTCAAGTCGGGCGACCCAACCGATTCGCCGAGCCGGGTGAGCGAGCTACTGGAAACCCTCGATACGGCAAAAGTGGATGCCCTGACACCAGCCGATTCCCTCACAGTGATTCAGCGATATCTGGAGGAGTGCGAAAATGCAGCCTGAGCCTCACACGTGGCGCAAGTCGAGTTACAGCGGTGTGGACAACAGCGACTGCCTCGAAGTCGCGGACGGTGTCCCCGGCGTGGTGCCGGTCCGCGACAGCAAGCACACCGACGGTCCCGTCCTCGTCATCCCCCGCGACGCCTGGCGGGCCTTCACCCACCTCACCCGCCGCTGACCCCGCCCCCCGGCACGCCGGGCCCGCGTCGGGACGATCGGCGCGGGCCTCTCCACACCCGCCTCCAACGTCCTCACACGTTTTGAGACTTCACGGATTTATGAAATAACCGTAGACTCGAAACCATGACAGAGGCAACCGATGCCATCGCCATCTCGGGTCTGGTCAAGACCTTCGGCCACACCCGCGCCCTGGACGGGCTCGACCTGACCGTCCGCACCGGGGAGGTGCACGGCTTCCTCGGGCCCAACGGCGCCGGGAAGTCCACCACCATCCGGGTCCTGCTGGGCCTGTTGCGCGCCGACTCCGGCAGCACACGGGTCCTGGGTGGTGATCCCTGGCAGGATGCCGTCTCCCTTCATCGCCGGCTCGCCTACGTGCCCGGCGACGTCGAGCTGTGGCCCAACCTGACCGGCGGCGAGGCCATCGACCTCCTCGCCCGGCTGCGCGGCGGCATCGACGAGAAGCGCCGGGCCGAACTCACCGAGCGCTTCGACCTCGACCCCACCAAGAAGGGCCGCTCCTACTCCAAGGGCAACCGCCAGAAGGTGGCCCTGATCGCCGCCCTGTCCTCCCGGGTGGACCTGCTCCTGCTGGACGAGCCGACCGCCGGTCTCGACCCGCTGATGGAGGTCGTCTTCCAGGAGGAGATCGCCCGGGCCAGGGCCGACGGCGTCACCGTCCTGCTCTCCAGCCACATCCTCGCCCAGGTGGAGAAGCTGTGCGACCGGGTGAGCATCATCCGGCTGGGGAAGGTCGTGCAGTCCGGCACCCTGAGCGAACTGCGTCACCTCACCCGCACCACCATCGAGGCCGAGACCGCCGCCCCCACCGAGTCCGTCGAGGGACTCGGACGGTTGCCCGGCGTGCACGACCTGCGCTTCGAGAACGACCGGGTGCGCTTCGCCGTGGACGGCGAGCACCTGGAGGAGACCGTGCGCAGGCTCGCCGACCTCGGCGTGCGATCCCTGGTCAGCCACCCGCCGACGCTGGAGGAGCTGATGCTCCGCCACTACGGCACCCACCCGCCGGCCGAGCCGGACGCCACCTCCGTGGGGGCCGGGGCCGCCGACACCGCGAGCGGGAACGGGGCCGGTCGGTGACCGCCACCCGCCCCGCACCGGCCACGGAGCCCGCGCCGACACACGGCGACTCCCTGGCCGCGACGCTCGCCGGCACCGGCATCCTGCTCCGCTTCGCCCTGCGCCGCGACCGGGTCCGGATGGTGGTGTGGGCACTCGGCCTGGTGCTCGGCACGGTGATGAGCGCCGCCTCCTTCGAGGGCGCCTACCCCGACGAGGCGGCCCGGCAGTCGCTGATCGAGTCGACCGCCGGACCGGCCGGACTGGCCCTCACGGGCCCCGCCGAGTACCTCACCGACTACACCTACGCCTCGATGCTCGCCCACCAGATGATCGGCTTCTCCGGCGTGCTCATCGCGCTGATGGCCGTGCTGACGGTGACCCGGCACTCGCGCAACGAGGAGGAGACCGGCCGCTCGGAGCTGCTGCGCGCCGGTGTGCTGGGCCGGCACGCCCAGCTCACCGCCGCGCTCGCCGCCGCCGCCGTCTCCTCCCTCCTCATCGGCCTGCTGCTGGCGCTCTCCCTCATCGGTCTGGACATCGAGGGAACCACCACCTCCGGCGCCCTGATGTACGGGCTGGCGCACACCGCCGTCGCCCTGGTCTTCGCGGGCGCGGCGGCCGTCACCGTGCAGCTGACCGCGCACACCCGGGCCGCCTCCGGCATGGCGCTGGCCGCCGTGGGCGCCGCCTACGCGCTGCGGGCGGCCGGTGACGCCACCGGTGACCTCGCCGAGGGCGGCGCGGGCGGCGGTGTGTGGCTGTCCTGGCTCTCCCCGATCGGCTGGGCGCAGCGCACCTTCGTCTTCGTGGACGACCGGTGGTGGCCGCTGCTGCTGTGCCTCGTCCTGGCCGGTGGCCTGGCCGCCCTCGGCTACGTGCTGAGCACCCACCGGGACGTGGGCGCCGGCCTGTGGGCCGCCCGGGGCGGTCGGCCCCGGGCCTCGGGCGCCCTCGCCCACCCCTTCGGGATGGCGCTGCGCCTGCAACGCGGTCTGTTGATCGGCTTCGCCATCGGCGTCGCCCTGCTGGGGGCGATGTACGGGTCGGTGATCGGCGAGGTGGAGGGGATGCTCGGCGACGTCGACGTCATCCAGGAGTCCCTGGCCCAGCTCGGCGGTGCGACGCTCGCGGAGAGCTTCGTCTCCATGGTGCTGATCCCGCTCTCCACGGTGGCGGCGGTGTACGCGGTGCTCGCCTCGCTGCGGGTGCGGGCGGAGGAGACCGGGGGGCGGGCCGAGTCCCTGCTGGCCACCGGTCTCTCCCGGGTTCGCTGGGCCGCCGGGCACCTGGCGGTCGCGCTGCTGGGCAGCGCGGCGGCACTGGCCGCCGGTGGTCTGGTGCTGGGCGTCACGGGTGCCCTCGCCCTCGGTGACGGCGGCCTGGTGGGGTCGGTGCTCGGCGCCTCGCTGGCGTACGGGCCGGCCCTGTGGATGACGGTCGGGGTGGCGGCCCTCCTGATCGGCTGGGCGCCGAGGGCCTCCGTCGTGGCCTGGGCGATGCCCGTCGGGGCGTTCGTGCTGGGGTACCTCGGCGGTCTGCTGGACTTCCCGCAGTGGCTGATCAACCTCAGCCCCTTCACCCACGTGCCGCGCCTGCCCGCGCAGGAGATGGCGTGGACGCCGGTGCTGGTGCTCACCGCCCTGGCGGCCGGTCTGCTGTGGCTGGGGCTGCTCGGACTCCGGCGCCGGGACCTGGAGTTGAAGTGACCGGTCGAACCGCCTGAACGGGCGGGCCCGGTCCGGTGCCCCGGAACCCGACGGGTTCCGGGGCACCGGCGCGTCGGGGGGGGGTCGGTCGGGGACACCGGGGCGCCGGACCGGGCCGTCCCCGGGGAACCCGTCCGCGCACCCCCGCTCCGGCGCGGACCCGGAACAGCCGGCCCGGTGGGCCGCCGTCGGTGAGGGACACGACGGCGGGTCCCGGCCCGGGGTTCGACATCCCGTCCGCGCCCACCGGGCGGAGCACCCGGCACGGGTGAGGGACGGCGACCCGGTTGCCCCATCCGTGGCGGGCCGGTGCCCGGTCGGCGGAACGCGACCGGCGGGCGCGGGCCGGGTGCGCCCGACCGGCCGCCCGCCCCGGCCCCCGGACGTGGGGCGCGGCCGGGGACCGCCGACCGGCTCACCGCCCGAAGTACCCGCGCCACAGGAGGGTTTCGACGTCCCTCCCCATGCCGGCGCGAACGCCCCCGACCGGGCCCCGGCGCCCGGGAGCGACCGCCCCGGGGGCGACCGGCCGGCTCCCGACGCGGCGTCAGGGGAACCCGGCGGACGGGTGGGCCCCGGGGACGGACAACCCGTACGGCTCAGCGGCACCACCCGGCGGGACGCCTTCCGGGTGCGGGTTCGCGGGGGCGCTGGTCGCATGGCACTGAAAGCCCGTCATGCCCCCGGCGTGACGAACGACGACCCGGAGGTCATACGTCCCATGCACCGCACGCGCCCCACCCGGGGAACCATGCCCGCCCAACGCACACGCACCGGGCGGATCGCGGCCGGCGCCGCGGCCCTCCTGTTCGCCCTCGGCCCCGCCGGCACCGCGACGGCCGACGAGCTGCTCGACGACGGCAAGCGGAGCGGCGGTGAGACCCACGGCAAGCTGTTCGTCTCGCCGGCCTCCGGCGGCGCGGGCACGCAGGTGACGGTGAAGGCCACCTGTCAGCCGAGCGGTGGAGCCACCTCCGTCGCCCTCCGGGAGCCGATCACCCTCCAGCGCACCGACGGCCACTGGGTCGGCACCGGGCGGATCCGGAGCACCGGCCTCCAGCCCGGCCGCGTCTACCAGATCAACGTCAACTGCGCCGACGGGCGGGTGCAGACCGGCACCTTCACCTACACCGCCACCCCGAGCGGCGGTGCCGCCGCCGGCTTCGGCGGCGCGGCCGGCGGCGACTACACCACGCCCCTGGCGATCGGTGGCGGCATCGCCGCGGCGGGCGCGCTGGGCTACGTCTTCACCTCGCGCCGTCGCGCGCTGGGGCGCCACGGCTTCTGAGCCGCCCCCGGGCCGTGG
>NZ_VKHS01000629.1 GCF_014141525.1 Streptomyces calidiresistens | reverse complement strand
CCGCCCCCGTCGGCCCGGTCGGCCTGCCGGGCGACCCCGGAGCGGACGGCGACGGCGACTGCTACCAACTCCTCCTGGGCGTGCGCCCGACCCTCCCCCCGCACCTCGCCGACGCCTTCGTCGGCATCCCCGCCGAGGGTCCGCTGCGCGGCCGGGCGGTGTACGAGGCGCTGGAGGATCCCCGTCTGGTCACCCTGCTGCTGGAACGGCTGCGCGCCCCCGGCACCCTCGGCGCCCTGCGCTTCGAACGGGCGCCGGACGCCGACATCCCCGCCGGCGCACCCGGCCGGCTGCTGGGCGCCGAGCAGAGCAATTCCTCGGTCGTATACGGGAATTCACACATCCTGAAGCTGTTCCGCCGGGTGAGCCCCGGGATCAACCCCGACCTGGAACTCTCACTGGCCCTGGCCGAGGAGGGCAGCACCAGGGTGCCGCCACCCGTCGCCTGGTTCGAGGCCGACATCCCCGGCGCCTCCGAGCCGGTCACCCTCGGCGTCCTCCAGCCCTTCCTGGCCGGTTCACGGGACGGCTGGCACCTGGCGCTGGCCTCCCTGGAACACCGGACCGACTTCGAGACCTGCGCCCGGGACCTGGGGGTGGCCACCGCCGAGGTGCACACCGCCCTCGCCCGGGCCCTGCCCACCGGGGTGCTGCGCCGGCCCCAACTGGAGCAGGCCGCGGCGGAGATGTCCCAGCGCCTCGACGCCGCCGCCGCGGCCGTCCCCGCCCTGCGGCCCCATCGCGCCGAACTGCGCCGCACCTTCGACGCCGTCGCCGAGCACGGCCGCCGCGGCGGTCGGCTCGCCGCCCAGCGCATCCACGGCGACCTGCACCTCGGACAGGTACTGCTGCACGAGGGCCGGTGGAGTCTGATCGACTTCGAGGGCGAACCCGCCCGACCGCTGGCCGAGCGCCGCTCCCCGCAACCGACCATCCGCGACGTGGCCGGAATGCTGCGCTCCTTCGACTACGCCGCCGCGCAGCACCGCGATCCGGGACCGCGGGCCCAGCGCTGGGCCCGGCTCTGCCGGGAGGCCTACTGCCGCGGGTACGCCGAGGGCGGCGGGCGCGACCCGCTGGAACACATCGAGCTGCTGCGTGCCTGGGAGACCGACAAGGCCGTCTACGAGGTGCTGTACGAGGCGCGGCACCGACCCGCCTGCTCGCCGGAGCGCACCACGACCCCCACGCCCTCCTGGGAGCCCACCGGGTGACCGGCGGGGTCCGGCTGCGGGTCCTGCGCCCGTACGCCGACCGGGTGACCGTCGAGTACGACGGCGGCCGGGTCCGGCTCGTGCCCGAGGGCGACGGCCTGTTCGCCGCCGTGCTGCCGTTGCGCGAGATCCCCGACTACCGGCTGCGGATCCGCTACGGCGGATCCGGGGAGGACGGGGACCGGCGCGGGGAGGACGGGGCGGGCGAGATCGTCACCGCCGACCCCTACTGCTTCCTGCCGGCCCTCGGCGACCTCGACCTGTACCTGATCTCGGAGGGCCGGCACGAGGAGTTGTGGCGGGCGCTGGGGGCGCGGGTGATGACCCACCGCGGGGTGACCGGCACCCGGTTCACGGTGTGGGCGCCCAATGCCCGGGGGGTCCGCGTCACCGGCGACTTCTGCCTGTGGGACGGCACCGCCTTCCCCATGCGCTCGCTGGGCTCCAGCGGGGTGTGGGAGCTGTTCGTCCCCGGCGTCGGCCCGGGCACCCGGTACAAGTTCGACGTCTGCGGCGCCGACGGCTCGCACACCCTGCGGGCCGACCCGATGGCCCGGCGCACCGAGTGCCCGCCCGCCACCGCCTCGATCGTCGAGGAGTCGGAGTACGAGTGGGGCGACGCCCGGTGGATGGCCGAACGCGGCCGGCGCCCCGCCCACGCCGCTCCGATGTCGATCTACGAACTGCACCCGGCCTCCTGGCGGCCGGGCCTGGGGTACCGCGAGCTGGCCGAGCAACTGCCCGCGTACGTCAAGGAGATGGGCTTCACCCACGTGGAGTTGATGCCGCCGGCCGAGCACCCCTTCGGCGGCTCCTGGGGCTACCAGGTCACCGGCTACTGGGCGCCCACCGCCCGGCTGGGCACCCCCGACGAGTTCCGGGCCCTGGTGGACGCGCTGCACCGGGCCGGGATCGGCGTGATCATCGACTGGGTGCCGGCCCACTTCCCCAAGGACGAGTGGGCGCTGGCCCGCTTCGACGGCACCCCCTGCTACGAGCACCCCGACCCGCTGCGCGCCGAGCACCCCGACTGGGGCACCCTGGAGTTCGACTACGGGCGGCGCGAGGTCCGCAACTTCCTGGTCGCCAACGCCGTGTACTGGTGCGAGGAGTTCCACGTCGACGGACTGCGGGTGGACGCGGTCGCCTCGATGCTCTACCTCGACTACTCGCGCGAGGAGGGCCAGTGGTCGCCGAACGAGTTCGGCGGCCGGGACAACCCCGACGCGGTGCGGTTCCTCCAGGAGATGAACTCCACCGTCTACCGGCGCTGCCCCGGCGTGGTGACCATCGCGGAGGAGTCCACCGCGTGGGACGGTGTCACCCGGGCCACCCACGAGACCGGCGCCAACGGCGTCGGCGGGCTGGGCTTCGGCTTCAAGTGGAACATGGGCTGGATGCACGACAGCCTGGTGTACATGTCGAAGGACCCGGTGCACCGGGTCCACCACCACGGCGAGTTGACCTTCTCCATGGTGTACGCCTACTCGGAGAACTACGTGCTGCCCATCTCCCACGACGAGGTGGTGCACGGCAAGGGCGCGCTGGTCTCCAAGATGCCCGGTGACTGGTGGCAGCGGCGGGCCAACCACCGGGCCTACCTGGGATACATGTGGGCCCACCCCGGCAAGCAACTGCTCTTCATGGGGCAGGAGTTCGCGCAGGGCGCCGAATGGTCGGAGGAGGAGGGCCCGCAGTGGTGGGTGCTCGACGCGGGCTGGCCCGCCTCGCCGGACCACCGGGGGGTGCAGCACCTGGTGCGCGACCTCAACCACGTCTACCGCGACCACCCCGCGCTGTGGGAACGGGACACCGAGCCGGCGGGCTTCTCCTGGATGGAGGCGAACGCGGCCGAGGACAACGTGCTGGTCTTCGCCCGGTACGCCGCCGACGGCACCCCGCTGCTGGCGGTCTCCAACTTCTCCCCCGTGGTGCGCTTCGACTACCGGGTGGGCGTCCCGGACGACGTGGAGCGCTGGGAGGAGATCCTCAACACCGACGACGAGCGGTACGGCGGCAGCGGCATCGACAACCCGGACGTCCTCAAGGCCGAGGACACACCCTGGCACGGGCGGTCGACCAGCCTGGTGCTGACCCTGCCGCCGCTGGCCACCGTCTGGCTCGGCCCCGCCGCCTGACCCC
>NZ_VKHS01000628.1 GCF_014141525.1 Streptomyces calidiresistens | reverse complement strand
GGGCCCCCGCCCTCCCCCGGTCCCGACCCGGGGGAGGGCGGGGGCCCTCGGGTGCCCGGTCCCGGGGCGCCGGGCACCGTTCGCGACCCTTACGAACAAAAGCGCGACACCCCCGGTGAGCCGTGTCACATTCACCGAACCCACCGGTTACCGCGAGATGGCCGGAACGTTTCGGAGGATGAGTCATGGCGACGACGGAGACGCCGACCGCGGAGGCGCGGGCACGGCACGACGCGGGCCCCCGCCCCGGGGCCACGGAGGAACACCTCCCCCACCGACGGATCTGGCTGGGCCGGATCCTCGGCCCGATCCTGGCGGTGGCGGCCTACCACCTGATCCCCGCCGACCCGGACCTGTCCACCGCCGCCCGGACCAGCCTGGCCCTGGTGGTCCTGGTCGCCGTGTGGTGGATGACCGAGGCCCTGCCACTGGCCGCCACCTCGCTGGTGCCGATCGTGGCCCTCCCCCTGCTGGGGATCTTCCCGGTGGCGGAGGCCGCCGCCCCGTACGCGAACCCGATCGTCTTCCTCTTCCTGGGCGGCTTCGTCATCGCGCTGGCCATGCAGAAGTGGAACCTGCACCGGCGGATCGCGCTGCTCACGATGCGCGCCATCGGCACGAGACCCAAGCAGTTGATGTTCGGCGTCATGGCCGCCACCTGGTTCCTCAGCATGTGGGTCTCGAACACCGCGACCGCCCTGATGATGCTGCCCATCGGCACCAGCGTGCTGGCCCTGGTGATGGCCCGCCGCACCGCCGACGGGGACCCCGCGACCGACGGGCCCGGGGACGCCGGCGCGGCCGTGGTCGGGAAGGCCGGCGCGACCGGCACGACCGCGACCGCCCCGGTCTCCCCGAACACCGTCGCCGACCGCGACGTGCGCAACTTCTCCGTCTGCATGATGCTCGGCATCGCCTACGCCGCCACCATCGGTGGTCTGGCCACCCTCATCGGCAGCCCGCCCAACCTGATCATGAGCGGCATCATGGAGGAGAGCTACGGCATCTCCATCGGGTTCGCCGACTGGATGATGCTGGGCGTGCCGCTGTCGGCGATCTTCCTCGTCATCGCCTGGCTGTTCCTGACCCGCGTCGCCTACCCCACCGGCCTGAGCGACGTCATGGGCGGTCGCGAGGTCATCCAGCGGGAGCTGGACGACCTGGGTCCGATGTCCCGTGGCGAGTGGACCGTGCTGACCGTCTTCGCCTGCACCGCCCTGCTGTGGGTCTTCCGCGAGCCGCTCACCGAGTGGGGCGCGCTCACCTCCGTGCTGCCCTTCATGGCCCACCTGGACGACACCGTCATCGCGATCGCCGCCGTCGTCGCGCTCTTCCTCATCCCGGTCGACGCCCGGCGCGGGGTGCAGACGATGGACTGGCGAACCGTGCAGAACGGGGTGCCGTGGGGCGTGCTGCTGCTGTTCGGCGGCGGCCTGGCGCTGGCGAAGGCGGTGCAGGAGACCGGTCTGGCGACCTGGATCGGCACGAAGATGGACGGCCTGGGCGCGCTGCCGGTCATCCTCCTCATCGCGGCGGTCTGCCTGATCATCCTGCTGCTCACCGAGCTGACCAGCAACACCGCCACCGCCTCCACCTTCCTGCCGGTGCTGGCCGCCGTCGCGGTCGGCATCGCGGTCGACCCGCTGCTGCTGGCCGTTCCCGCCGCCATGGCCGCCACCTGCAGCTTCATGTTGCCGGTCGGGACCCCGCCGAACGCGATCGTGTTCGGTTCGGGCCACGTCACCATGGCCCAGATGGTCCGCGCCGGGCTGTGGCTCAACCTCATCGGCGTCGTGTTGATCACCGTGATGACGCTGCTGCTCGCCGGCGGCACGACCCTGATCGCCCTGGAGGTCCGGCGCGACAGCCGCTCCGACGCCGAACAACAGGCACTGACCCTGGCCGTCGGCCTGTCCCGGCTCCCCGAGGTCCGCACGGCGCTGAAGGGCCCCGACCCCTCGGCCGAGCTGCGCCCCACCGCCAGGGCCGTGCGGGAGGCCACCGGCACCGACTTCATCGTCTTCATGACCCCCGAGGGCATCCGGTACACCCACCCCGACCCCACCCGGATCGGGGGGCGTTTCCTGGGCACCATCGAGCCCGCCCGGCGCGGTGAGGTGGTGACCGAACAGTACGAGGGCACCCTCGGCACCTCCGTGCGGGCGGTGGTGCCGATCCACGACGACCCCGACGGCGACGGCGAGGCCGACGGGGAGGTGATCGGGCTGCTGTCGGTCGGCATCCTCCAGGACCGGATAGGCAGCGAGCTGCGCCGCCGGCTGGCCCCCGTGGTCTGGCTGGCCGGCGGGGCCATGCTGATCGGTGCCGCCGGCAGCTGGGCCGTCAGCCGCCGGCTGGACCGCCAGACGCTGGGGCTGGGGGCGGCGGAGATCACGCGCCTGTACGAGCACCACGACGCCGTGCTGCGCGCCGTGCGCGAGGGGCTGCTGATCATCGCCCCGGACGGCCGGCTGGTGCTGGCCAACCACCCCGCCCGCCGGCTGCTCGGACTGCCCGCCGGGGCGGAGGGGCAACCCGTGGCCGCGCTGCCCGTGCGCGCACCGCTGGACGAGCTGCTCGCCGCCGGGGAGAGCGTCACCGACCGGCTGTGCGTGTACGGGGACCGGGTGCTGGTGGTCAACGCCGAACCGATCGAGAAGGACGGGCGCCGGCTGGGCACCGTCATCACCCTGCGCGACCACACCGAGCTGGAGGAGCTGGCCGGCGAGTTGGACTCCGCGCGCGGTTTCGCCGACGCCCTGCGCGCCCAGGCGCACGAGTCCGCCAACCGCCTGCACACCGTGATCACCATGGTGGAGCTGGGGCAGACCGAACGGGCGGTGGAATTCGCCACCGTGGAGGTGGCCGCCGCCCAGCAGCTGGCCGACCGCATGACCGCATCGGTGACCGAGCCCGCCCTCGCCGCGCTCCTGCTGGGCAAGGCCGCGCAGGCCGCCGAGAAGGGGGTGGAACTGGTGATCACCGAGGACACGGCGGTGGACGCCGACCTGACCGACCCGGGACACGGCATCGCCCCCCGCGACCTGGTCACGCTGGTCGGGAACCTGGTGGACAACGCCATCGACGCCGCGCTGGCGGCGCCCCCGCCGCGCAGGGTCACCGTCACCGCCGCCCTCCGGGAGGGGACGCGCCCGCCGGGCGGAGAGGAGCTGCTGGTGCGGGTCGCGGACACCGGGGCGGGCGTGGACGGGGACCGGGTGGAGGAGATGTTCCGACGCGGCTGGTCCACCAAGCGGACCGACGCCGCTCACGGGCGGGGCCTGGGGCTGGCGCTGGTGCGGCAGGTCATCGACCGGTACGGCGGTTCCGTGGAGGTCACCCGGGGCGACGCGGCGG
>NZ_VKHS01000627.1 GCF_014141525.1 Streptomyces calidiresistens | reverse complement strand
CCCCGGGCCCCACCGGCCCGTACCCGCCGTACGCGGTCCCCGGGGGATGGCACGGTCCGCCCGGACCGTGGCAGCCACCGGCCCCGCCGAAAACCGATCCGCTGGCCATCACGGCCGTCGTTCTGGCCCTCTTCCTGTGGCCGATCGGCATCCTGCTGGGCATCATCGCCCTGGTCCGGTCGCGGAACCGGAAACCCCCGGGGCCCGGTCGGGCTCTGGCCATCATCGCGATCGTGGTGGGCTGCGTCCCGCTCCTGCTCATCGCCGTCGCGGTTGTCCTCGTTCTGATGGATCCGGAGCGCGAGGGGTGGGGCACCTCCGGGACCTCCATGACGGACCTGAGCGTCGGTACCTGCTTCCTCTCGCCCTCTTCGGAGGACATCTCCGCCGAGGGCGAGGTGGACGCGGTGGAGACGGTGCCGTGCGCGGAGCCGCACGACGCCGAGGTGGTGGCGCTGCTGGACGCGGGGCGAGAGGTCGAGGGGTACCCGAGCGAGGAGTGGTGGGACACCACCGCCTACGAGCGGTGCGCCCGGGAGGCGCGCCGGTACGCGATCGACCCCTGGGGCGGTAGCGCGATCCTGGAGTACTACCACCCCTCCCGGTCGGGCTGGGCGGCCGGCGACCGGACGGTGACCTGCGTGCTCTCCACCCCCGGCGGGGGAGCGACCGGCTCGCTGCGCGGCTTCCGCCTGAACCACACCCCGGAACAGCTGGCCTACCTGGACGCCGTCGGCCCGTACGACGACCTGTGGTGGGGGGTGCCGACGACCGCCGAGGACGAGGGGGACATACCGGCGCTGCGCGCCTGGGCGGAGCGGATGGCCGAGGGCTCTCGGCGGGCCGCCGAGGAGCTCCGGGCCGCCGACTGGGGACGCGGGGCGGAGGTCGCGGAGGCGGCCGAGTCCCTGGCCGAGCGGTACGCCGCCGAGTCCGGGGTGTGGGAGTCGGCCGCCGGGGCGGAGGACCCCCACGTGTTCTGGGAGCGCTACGAGGAGGCGACCCTCCTGGTCGGACCCGAGGAGGTCGAGTTGCGGGAGGCGCTGGGGCTGGGGACCGGCGCCCCGACCGTGCTCGGCTGAGGCGCCGGCCCCGGTTCCGGTCGGTGCGGCCGGCCGGAACCGGCGCACGGATCCGGCCGGCCGGCACGTCACCGCGACGTCACCGTTTCGCCCCGGTCGCGGCCCGGTTCGGTGCGCTCGCCCCCTCCCCGCCGCGCCGGCTCGTAGACTTCCCGGCGTGGACACCACCGTTCGGGACCCGCTGATCGGGCACCTGTTGGACGACCGCTACCACGTGGAGGCACGGGTGGCGGTCGGCGGCATGGCCACGGTCTACCGGGCGTTGGACACCCGGCTGGACCGGCGCCTGGCCCTGAAGGTGATGCACCCCTCCCTCGCCGTGGACTCCGGGTTCGTGGAGCGGTTCATCCGCGAGGCGAAGGCGGCGGCGCGCCTCGACCACCCCAACGTGGTCGGGGTCACCGATCAGGGCCGGGACCGGGGCTGGGTCTACCTCGCCATGGAGTACGTGCCGGGCTGCACCCTGCGCGACGTGCTGCGGGACGGCGGCCCGCTGACCCCCCGGGCGGTGCTGGACATCCTCGAACCGGTGCTGGCCGGCCTGGGCGCGGCGCACCGCGCCGGCCTGGTGCACCGGGACGTGAAGCCGGAGAACGTCCTGATCGGGGACGACGGCCGGGTGAAGGTCGCGGACTTCGGCCTGGTGCGCGGTGTGGACGCCGGGACCTCCACCGGCGCCGGCGGGACCGGCGGCTCCGGATCGCTGCTGGGCACCGTCTCCTATCTGGCGCCCGAGCAGATCGAGCACGGCACGGTCGAGCCGCGCGGCGACGTGTACGCCTGCGGGATCATGCTGTACGAGATGCTGACGGGGACCAAGCCGCACACCGGGGACTCCCCCGCGCAGGTCCTGCTCTCCCACGTCCGCGACGACGTGCCGGCCCCCTCGCTGCGGGTTCCCGGACTCCCGTCCGCCCTGGATCGCCTGGTGGCGGTGGCCTGCGAACGCAACCCCAGTCGTCGGCCGGCCGACGCCGCCGTGCTGCTGTCGCTGACCCGGTCGATCCGGGCGGGGATGACCGACGCGGAACTGGACGCCGTGCCGGACACCCGGGCGCCCTCCCCGCCGGAGGCGTGGAAGGTGGGATCCGAGGATCCCACCAGCGTGGTCCCGGTTCGATCCGTCCTGGGGTCGGAGGCACCGGACCGGGTGGAGCGGACCGCGGTGATCGAGGTGCCGCCCGTTCCGGAGGAGCCGGCCCCGGGGTACGGGCAGCCCGGTGACCCGGGTGATCCGCAGCCGCTCCGGCGGCGTCCCCGCCGCGCGCGGCTCGCCCTGCTGGGCCTGCTGGTGGCGGTGCTCGGCCTGGGCGCCGGCTTCTGGTACGTCAACGCCGGCCAGTTCCTGCGCACCCCGGGCGTCTACGACCTGCCGCGCGCCGAGGCGGAGCGGGTGCTCGACGAGGCCGGGCTGCGGGCGGAGTTCCGCGAGGAGTTCTCACCGGTGGTGGAGGCGGGCCACGTGATCGCCACACAGCCAGAACGCGGGGATCGCATCCGTCGCAACGGGACGGTGACGGTGACCCTCTCCCGGGGACCCGAGGTGGTCGAGGTCCCGGATGTGGCGGGGATGCCCGAGGACACGGCCCGGGATGCGCTGCGGGAGGTGGGGCTGACCCCGGGTGATTCCACCGCCGAGTTCCACCCCACGGTGCCCCGGGGAGCGGTGATCTCGACCGAGCCGGCGGCGGGCGCCGAGCGGCGTCCGGACTCGGCCGTGGCCCTGACGGTCAGCCGGGGACGCGAGCTGAGCGTGCCCGACGTGGTGGGGATGCCCGAGGGCACCGCCATCCAGCGCCTGCGGGAGACCGGCTTCGAGGTCGAGGTCACGGGCGAACGGGTGCACGCGGAGCAGGAGGCGGGCACGGTCGCCGCGCAGAGCCCCGGTACCGGGGAGAGCGCCGGGGAGGGCGACACCGTCACCCTGGAGATCTCCAAGGGGCCCGAGATGATCGTCGTGCCCGATGTCCGGGGCATGGAGGAGGACGCGGCGATCCGGGTGCTGGAGGACGCCGGGTTCGAGGTCGAGGTCCAGCGGGTCTTCTTCTTCGGGACGGTCTTCAACCAGTCCGTGCACAGCGGGGGATCCGCCCCGAAGGGCTCCACAATCACCATTTATGTCCGATAAGGGCAGCTTGTAGAGCATTTCTCCCGTGGATGCACGTCGAGCCGACGTGATCCCGACCACAGGGACCTTGGTCACCTACGACCGCGCCTAGTGGCCCGGCGTCGACGTGCCCCCGCCCCCGCCCGGGGGTGGGGGCACGGACGGGGGTGCGC
>NZ_VKHS01000626.1 GCF_014141525.1 Streptomyces calidiresistens | reverse complement strand
GTCGGGGCCTCCGCGTCGGGGTCGGGGACGTCGCCCTCCCCGCCGCGGCCGGTGTCACCGCCGGCACCCCCGACCTCCCCGCCGGTGTCCGCCGGGTCCTCGGCGGCGCCGCCCGAGCCCTCCGGCGGTCGCTCCGGCTCCCCGCCGGTCGAGGAGTGCGGGTCCCCCTGTCCGGTCAGCGCGTTGACGGTGACCGTGACCCCGCCGAGGGTGGCGACCAGGGCGGCGGCGACACCGGTGGTCCGCACCCAGCCGGGCAGGCCCACCGGGGAGCCGTCGGTCCGACGGCGTCCCGCCGGACGGCGCGTGGCGGTGGAGCCCGCGGCCCGGGCGGCCATGCCGCGTTCCACCCGCGCCAGCATCCGTTCGCGGTCCGGCCGATGGTCGAGAGCCGCGGCTCGCAATCGGCCGGGCGCGTCGGGTCCCTGGACCATCAGCTCCTCCGTTCCACGGCGCCCGGTTCCACGGGTCCGGCGCGCAGTACCCGCAGCGGTTCGGACGGGTCGGGGCGCCCCTCCGGTTCCCGCGGTGCCAACAGCCGCTCCAGCTCGGCGATGCCGCGGGAGGTCTGACTCTTCACGGTACCCACCGATATCCCCAGCGCCGTGGCCGTCTCCCGCTCCGAGAGGTCGAAGGCGTGCCGCAGGACCACGCAGGCCCGCTTGCGGTAGGGCAGGCGTTCCAGGGCGGCCCGCACGTCCACCACGGCGGGCACGTCGGGGCCGTCGGTCTGCTCGGAGCGCCCGGACCAGAACTGGGTCACCCGTCGGCGTTCGCGGATCCGGCTGCGGATCCGCGAACGGGCGAGGTTCACCACCACGCCCCGGGCGTAGGCGACGGGATGCTCGGCGGCACGGACCCGGTCCCAGCGGTCCCAGATGGCGAGCAGGGCGTCGGCGGCCAGGTCGTCGGCGGCCTCGGCGTCCTCGCCGTTGCCGAGCATCAGCCGTGCCAGGCGGGCCAGTTCGGCGTGGTGTTCCTCGAAGAAGGCGTGGAATTCTTCGGTGGGGGTTCCCACGCCGGCCTCCCTGGAGGTGAGTCGTGCCGTGCCGCGACACCTCCGCGGTACGGGACCTTCGGCCGGACGCCCGGGATGTGCGGGTCCCCCGGTGAGTGCGGAGCGTAGCAGGCACTCGTAGGCTGCGAACCATGAGTTCACGTCCGCTCCTGCACGTTCGGGGCCGCATCCTGACCGGTCCCGGACGTGACGACGAGGTTCACGACGATCTGTGGATCATTGATGGTCGCATCAGTTTCACCCGACCCGTCTCCGGGGGCAATTCGGGGGGCCCCAACGAGCCGACCGTGCTGACCGGTTGGGTGCTTCCCGGGCTGGTCGACGCCCACTGTCACGTGGGCCTGGACGCGGGAGGGGCCGTGGACCGGCCCACCTCCGAGCGACAGGCGCTCACCGACCGGGACGCCGGAACCCTCCTGATCCGGGACGCGGGTTCACCCGCCGACACCCGGTGGATCGACGAGCGGGAGGATCTGCCGCGCCTCGTGCGGGCCGGTCGGCACATCGCCCGGACCCGCCGCTACATCCGCAACTTCGCGCACGAGATCGAACCCGGCGACCTGGCCGCGTACGTGCGTCGGGAGGCCCGACGGGGTGACGGCTGGGTCAAGCTGGTCGGTGACTGGATCGACCGGGCCGAGGGGGACCTGACGCCCTGTTGGCCCCGCTGGGCGGTGGAGGAGGCCATCGCCGCCGCGCACGCCGAGGGCGCCCGGGTGACCGCCCACTGCTTCGCGGAGGACTCGCTGCGCGATCTGGTGGAGGCGGGCATCGACTGCGTCGAGCACGCCACCGGTCTGACCGAGGAGACCATCCCGCTGTTCGCGGAACGCGGGGTGGCCATCGTTCCCACCCTGGTCAACATCGGCACCTTTCCGCGGTTGGCGGCGGGGGGCGAGGCCAAATACCCGCGGTGGGCGGAGCACATGCGCCGTCTGCACGCCCGCCGGTACGAGACGGTCGGGGCCGCCCGGGACGCGGGTATCCCGATCTTCGCGGGCACCGATGCCGGGGGCTCCCTGGCGCACGGACTGATCGCCGACGAGGTGGCCGAATTGGTGCGCGCCGGACTCCCGACAGGGGAGGCGCTCTCGGCGGCCTCCTGGGGGGCGCGGAAGTGGCTCGGGCGCCCCGGTCTGACCGAGGGGGCTCCGGCGGACCTGGTGATCTACCCGGAGGACCCCCGGGTGGACGTGCGGGTTCTGGCGGCTCCCCGGCACGTGGTCCTGCGGGGTCGGGTGGTCCGGTGACGCCCGGTTCGCGGGAGGGGTGCCCCGCCCTTCCGTGCGAGCCCGCACAAAAATCCGAAACCCACTCCTTCGGGTGAAGAGTGGGGGATGAAGCTGACGCTTCGTGGTCAGGGCGTCAAGGATGGGTGAGTCCCGTTCGCCGCATCGGGTGACGGAGGCCCCGGGAGCCACCCGGGTTCCGCCACACACCGCTCACCCGGCCCGGGGCGGCCGCGTCCGCACCGTGATCCCGTGATCCCGTGATCCCCGCGAGCCCGATGACCCCGGTCATCGGGACGGGTCGGGATCCCGGATCCGCGATCGCCGCGCACGCCTCCGCCCCCGGCCCGGCGACACCGTCCCTACCCGGGAGTCCCAACCCGTGTTCCACACTGCCCCTTCCCGGACCGGCGCCCGTCGCACGGCCGTCCTGCTCACCACCGTCGCCCTGCTCTCCGTCGGCTCCGGGCCCGCCCTCGCCGACGAGGGGGCCGCCGACGCCCCGGGCTCGGCCGGTGCCGCCGTCCTGCGCACCGGTTTGGACGTGGCGCTGCTCAACCGCTCCGTCGAACTGCCGCTGTCCGTCTCCCTCAACGAGGTCACCGCCCCCGCGGGGGAGGCGGCCGCGGAGAAGACCACCCTGACCGCCGCCCTCGACGGGGTCGACGGCGGCACCCCCTTCCGGGTGCTGGAGGCCGAGGTGGCCACCGCCCGGGCCGCGGTGGACGACGCCCGCGCCGAGGCGGAGGTCGATCTCGTCGACGCCTCCGTCCACGTCCCCGGCCTGCCCCTGCTCTCCGTCATCGAGGTGGACGCCGTCTCCGCCCGGGCCCACTGCCCCGCCGGGGGCCAACCGACCGCCGACGCCGAACTCCCCGGCTCGGTCACCGTCCTCGGGCAGAAGGTCACCCTGACCACCGGGGGCGAGACCCTGGTGGAGGTGCCGGGGGTGGGGGAGGTCCGACTGGAACTCGCGAAGCGGTCGGTCACCGACTCCGGGGCCGCCGCCACCGCTCTCGAACTCTCGGTGGACGTCAACCCCCTGAAGCTCAACGTGGCCGAGGTGGGCGGACGGATCACCCTCGCCGAGGCCTCCTGCTCCTCGCCCGCCCCGACTC
>NZ_VKHS01000625.1 GCF_014141525.1 Streptomyces calidiresistens | reverse complement strand
GCCGGGGGCCGGGGAAGAGGACGGGGCCGACGCCGTGCGGGCCCTGGAGCGGGCCCTGGAGCACACCGCCCAGTTGGAGTGGATGTGCCGGGTGTGGCTCGCGGCCTCCTCGGTCCCCGGTCGGACACCGGCGCTGTTGTCGGGGGCCGAGATCGATCGCGTGATCGAGCGGCTGCGCGACTACGGCCAACCGGGGGACCGGGCCTGACGTCCGACCGGTCCGGTGCCGCGTCACCCCACTGCTGTTCACGGGGTGCACAACTGTTCCATCCCGGGCAGGCTGGTGGGCATGCGTCGGCGTACAACGGCGGCTGTGGCCGCCACCGCACTGTTGGGAGCCGGAGCGACGGTCGTTGCCGTCGGCCGGAGGGCCGCCCGGACCGCCCTGAGAAGCGGCGGGCCACCGGTCGGGTTCGGCGGGCCGGAGGCGGTGATCGTCTCCATGGCCCCGGAGAAGGGGACCGTCACGCTCGTGGGTCCCGCCGCCGGCGGACCGGGCGCCGCTCCCGACCTGCCGGGCCGCTACGGTCTGGTCGCCGCCGACGGTGCCCGCGGCGCGGGCCGGCTGGTGGGCACCGTGGGAGAGGTGGTGCGCTCCGAGGCGGCGGGGGGTTCCGGCGCGATCACCGTCACCCGCCGACTGGAGCCCGACCCGACCGGTGACGTCCCCCTCGAACCCGCCGGTCGGTGGGGCCGGTTCCCCGGCACCCGGGTGCGGCTGACCCCGGCCGTCCACGCCGGGAACCCGCGCACCGCCCTGGGACTGCCGCACGCGGCCCTGGAAATACCCGCCGAACTGGGCACCCTGCCCACCTGGTTCGTCCCCGGCGACCGCGACCTGTGGGTGATCCTCCTGCACGCTCCCGGTGCCGGACGCGAGCAGGCGCTGAACCTGTTGCCGTTCCTCCACCGCAACCACCTCCCCACGCTCGTGCCCACCCTGCGCGGGGACCCCGGCGCACCCCCGGCGCCGGGCGGGATCGACCGGCTCGGGACCGCGGAGTGGCGCGACGCCGACGCCGCCCTGCGGCACGCCGCCCGCTACGGGGCCCGACGGGTGGTGCTGATCGGCTGGTCCGCCGGCGCGGACATGGCGCTGCGCACGGCGGCCGAGTCCGCCCTGCGCGACCGGATCACCGGTGTGGTGCTGGACTCCCCCCTGCTGCACTGGCCCGCGGCGCTGCGCGCGCTGGCGGGCGAGCGGGGTGTGCCCCGGCCGTTGGTGCGCCTGGCCCGGGGCGCGGCCCGCGGCGGCATCGGGTTGCCCGCCCCCCGGCCGACCGGGCCGCCGAGCCGCCCCGACGGGCGCCCGTTGCCGGTGCTCGTCGTGCAGGGCTCCGAGGACCGCGTGGCGCCGCGCTCGGCCGCCCGCGAGCTGGTCGCCCGCGCTCCGGAGAGCGTGGTGGAGCACACCGTGCCCGGCGCCGGCCACGCGGCGTGCTGGAACGTGGACCCCGAGGGGTACGAGGAACGCCTGCGGCGCTTCCTCACGCCCTTGCTGTGAGCCGCCGTGGGCCGCTGCGGGCCGCCGTGACCCGCCGCGAGCCGTGGTGACCCGACCCCACTCCCGCCCGTCGGCGCGCACCCGTGCCGACGGGCGCGGGGGTGCGCCGGCGCCCGTTCCGCGTATTCCCTCATCCGGGGGCGCCCGGGGGGCGTACGGGAGCGTTTCGGGGAGGCGCGGACCCGCCGACACAGAGCCGGTTTGGGCTTTCGCGCCCCTACCGGTGAAACTGCTGCGGTGACGATCCCTCCGCGCGAGACCCGGTTGCACGTCCTGCCCGTCCCTCCGGCCCGGGAAGCCGGTCGGGGGGCACCCGCCGACCCCGCCGGGGAATCCGGTTCGGCCCACGCCGCCGGCCCGGTTCATTCCCGGGACCTCCACCGCGTTCCGACCGCCGCGGCCGACGGGGGAACCCCGACCGGGCCGCGTCCCGCCGGCGCGCGGCCCACGGGGGCGCCGGCACGCCCCCGCTCCGTCGTCCGCCGCTCCGCCGCCCGTCGGCGCCCGCCCCGGCCGCCGCGGGGCACCCCGCCGCGGGAGGAGCTCGCCCGTCGGGTGCGGGCCTTCCTCGACCCCGCCGTGCGCCTCGCCCGCTGGGCCGAGCGGCACGGTCTGGACCCGGCCGCGGAACCCGAGCGCGCGGCGCGGGACCTGGGGATGAGCCGGGCCGGGGTCCGCGATCACTGGAGCCGGGCCCGGCTGGCCGGTCTCATCGAACCGGCCGAGCCCGGCGACGCCCTGCCCCCCGGCTCCACCGGCCCGCACCCCGTCCTCGCCGGTGCCGTCCGGGCCGGATGGCGCCTGCGGGCCTGGGACAGCGACGACTCGGCCGTCCTGCGCGGATGGGTGGCCCTCTTCGACGGTTGGTCCCTGGTGCGTCCGGCACCCGACGACGCCGACCCGATCGCCGTCACCGAGGTGGTCGGGGCCGTGCCCCAGCTGCTGTCGGTGATGCACCTGTCCGACGGGCCGGTCACCGCCGAGGGCCTGTGCGACCTGCTCCTGCAGCGCGTCGCCGAACTGCGGGCCGAACGCCCCGACGCCGAGGGGGACCCCCGGCCGGTGCCGGAGGAGGAGGTGGGCGAGCTGACCCGCCTGCTCGGCTGGGCGCTGGACGCCCTCTCGGCCGTGGGGGCGCTCACGCTGCACGCCGGTGGCGACCTCCCGGTGCGCGCCCGCCTCACCCCGTTGGGCGGATGGGCGGTGTGGACCCGGCTGGAACAGATCTGCCTGGCCGCGCAGAGCCCGGCGGGCCACATCGAACAGTCCGCCGTGGCCATGCTGCGCGCCTGCGCCGACCTGACCCCCGGCCCCGCCCGCGACGAGTACCGGGCCTGGCTGGCCGCCCGCACCACCGGACCGGCCGTCGCCGAACTCCTGGAGGCCGCCCGGGGCGAGGACGCCCTCATCCGGGGGCACGCCTTCGAGGCACTGCGGGTGGTCGGGGCCCCGGCCCGGGCCGCCGTGCGGGCGGCGGTCGACGAGCCGGTGCTGCGCCCCTACGCCCTGCTGTGGCTGGCCGAGCAGGAGGACGGGGGCTCGGCCGACGCCGCAGCCGAACCGATGATCGTGCTCACCCGTCGCGAGGCGACCTGGCTGTGGGTGGACACCGCCTCGGCGGTCCACGACCACAGCCCGGGCCGTCTGCTGATCGACCACCTGGAGCACGCCCCCACCCCCTCCATCCCCGAGTTGCTGGAGGACATCCGGAGTTGCGGTCACCCCAGGACGGTCCAGGTGCTGCTGGCCCTGGCCGCGGCCCACCCCGAGCCGCCGGCCGCCCGCCGCATCCGCCGGGCCGCCTTCCAGTTGCACACCGGCGGGACGGCGGCGATCCCCGCCCGCCGGGGGGAGGGGACCGGGG
>NZ_VKHS01000624.1 GCF_014141525.1 Streptomyces calidiresistens | reverse complement strand
GGGGTGGGTGCCGGCGGTGGGGCGGGCCGCCGGTGTCCTCCGGAGGTCGGGCGCGTCCCCTCGGGTCACCCGCCCGGGTGGGGCGCCGCGGACCCCGACCGCCGCGCGCCACCACCGCGCCACCGCGCCACCCCAGGGCCGTGCGGGGCGGTACGGAGGCGGATCCGGGCCGCTCCCCGCACGGCCCCGGTGGCGACACCGTGGCACTCCCGGGGCACAAGGGGTTCGACGCGGCGGCTTCCACCACGTACACTCGTCGATCGTCGGCCCCAACCGGGAGTCACCATCGCGGGTATCGGAAGATCTCCGTCGATGGGGTAGGTTGTGGCACACAAAGGGTCGTAGCTCAATTGGTAGAGCACTGGTCTCCAAAACCAGCGGTTGGGGGTTCAAGTCCCTCCGGCCCTGCTATCACGACGTACAGGCCGCCCGGCCGGTCCGGGCGGCCACGACCATGACCGGGATCGGGTGAGGACGAGTGGCTGGGATCACGGACTCCGTCGAGGCACCGGAGCCCCGCGGAGAGGGCGCCGAGGGCGGTCGTCGCGGCCGCCGTGCCAAGCGCGGCCCGCTGGGCCGGCTCGCCCTGTTCTACCGCCAGGTCGTGGCCGAGCTGCGGAAGGTCGTCTGGCCCACCCGCCACCAGCTGACGACCTACACCGTGGCGGTGATCGTCTTCGTTCTGGTGATGATCGGCATCCTGACTGTGCTTGACTGGGGATTCGGCCGGGTCATCGAGTACGTCTTCGGCTGAGTCATCCGGCCCGGGGGTCGGGACCCCGTCGTTCCGGGACACTTCCGGCGACGCCGGTGCCCGCGCGGGTCGGTCGTTCCCACCCACGTGACGCCAGGAAGAAGCAGCTACCGTGTCTGACCTGAACCCCAACGAGGCCGCCGCGACCGCCGGGGGCGACGACACCGCGAGCGACATTGCGGGTGCGGTGGACACTCCCGAGCGGATCGACGCCCCCACCGGTGACGGCGCCGCCGAGGACGCCGTCGCGGACGGGTCCGCCGAGGTCGCCGGGGACGAGGCGCCCGTCGAGGCCGAGGAGAAGCCCGACCCGGTGGCCGTACTGCGCGAGGAACTGCGCCTGCTGCCCGGCGAGTGGTACGTGGTGCACACCTACGCCGGTTACGAGAACCGGGTGAAGACCAACCTCGAACAGCGCGCCGTCTCGCTCAACGTCGAGGACTACATCTTCCAGGTCGAGGTGCCGCAGGAGGAGGTCGTCCAGATCAAGAACGGCGACCGCCGCACCGTGCGCCAGAACAAGCTCCCCAGCTACGTGCTGGTGCGCATGGAGCTGACCAACGAGTCCTGGGGCGTGGTGCGCAACACGCCGGGCGTCACCGGCTTCGTCGGCAACGCCTACGACCCCTACCCGCTCACCCTCGACGAGATCGTCAAGATGCTCGCCCCCGAGGCCGAGCAGAAGGCCGCCGCCGAGGCCGCCGCGGCGGGCGAGCCGGTCCCCGGCCGCAAGGTCGAGGTGCAGGTCCTGGACTTCGAGGTCGGCGACTCCGTCACCGTCACCGACGGCCCCTTCGCCACCCTCCAGGCCACCATCAACGAGATCAACGCCGACTCCAAGAAGGTCAAGGGCCTGGTGGAGATCTTCGGCCGCGAGACCCCGGTCGAGCTGAGCTTCGACCAGATCCAGAAGAACTAGGCGATCACCGCCACGAGAGAGCCCCCGACCAGCGGATATCCGTTGGGCGGGGGCTCTCTCGGCTCTCGGGGGCCGTCACGGGGCCGTCGAGGGCTTCCGGGCCGTTCGGTACAGGCGGTCCACCGCCTTCCGGGTCCGGGTCTCACTGGCGGGCATCAGGTGGGTGTACGTCCGGAGGGTGAAACCGGGGTCGGCGTGGCCCAGGTAGGCACTCACGGCCTTGATGCTCTCCCCGGCGTCCAGGAGTACGGAGGCGTAGAAGTGCCGCAGGGCGTGCATCCCGTCTTCTCGGGACTCCTTGTACCTCTCGCCGGGACCCGGAACGGGAATGACCCCGGCCGCCGCGAGAGCGGGTTTCCAGACGTGTGCGTTGAAGTCGTTCCGCCGCAGGGCGCCCCCCTCGAAGCCGGTGAAATACAGGAGCTTGGTCACCGGGGGACCGTCCGGACGAGCCCACGGCAAGGTGATCTCCACCGGCGGGAAGGCCGTCAGATGTTCCGCCAGGGCGAAGGCCACCGAGTCGGGGAGGGGCACGTCACGGAGCTTGCCGTTCTTCGGGGGCGCGAACAGCGGCCGACCATTCAGCAGCTTGATTTGTTGGGTGACGTGCAGCACGCCGGCCAAGGGGTCCACGTCGTCGACCGGAAGCCCGAAGATCTCTCCCTGGCGGAGGCCACACCCGGCGCCCACGTCGATCATGGCCCGCAGACGCTCGGGCATGGCCCGGCGGATGGCGAAGACCCGTTCGGCCGACCAGGGAGTCACCCGACCGGGGGTGGGCTTCGGCGGACGCACCGACCCGGCCCGGCACGGGTTACGGGCGAGGTAGCCGTCATCCACGGCGGCCGACAGCACGGCGGAGACGTTCCCGAAGATCACCCGCCGGTAGGAACCGGCAGCCCCGCCGTCCTCCAGGACGCGGATCCAGGAGCGGATGTGCGACGGCTGGAAGGAGGCCAGCGGACGCGCCCCCAGATGCGGAAAGGCGTGCAGCCGTAGCCGCATCTCCACTGCGCTCCGGGTGGCCGGGTCGGTCGTCTGGGAGGCAAGCCAGTCCGCCGCGTACCGCTGAAAGGTGATCTTCCCGGCTTTCGGGTCCACGTACTGGCCGCGCGTCATGTCGGCTTCGATGGTGGCGAGCCACGTCTCGGCCTTGCGCTTCGCCTTGTCGGGGAAGCTCTTGGACTTCTCGGTACCGTCCGGCGCGATGTACCGGGCGCGGTAGCGCATCCCGATGCCGTGCCGGTCGGTCTTGACGCGGGTGGAGGTCCCGTCGGGGCCGGGGACGGTCTTGTACCACCGGTCCTGGATGTGCCCGGCCATCAGACGGTTTCCTCCCGGGCCCGGAGTTCGAGCAGCTGCTCGCGGGCGACTTCCCGGCCGATGCGCAGGTCGCGGGCGATGGAGGCGGCGAGCCAGGACTCGCCGGGGGAGTGGCCCGATCCGGCGTAGCTCCAGTGCGCCAGGACCAGCGTCGAGGCGTCCTCGGGCAGGTCGAGGTGTTCGCGTTGTTCGGCCGCCCGGTACTCCGCCCGAGCCCCACGCAGGGCCCCGAGGGTGGTGGAGTAGTGTCGGGATTTGGTGGAGAAGTGGCCCCGGAAGCCGAGCATGTGGGCCCAGGCCCACAGGCGGCGGTCGGGGTAGGCGGGGTCGAGGTCGCGGCAGGCGTGGATCAGGCGGCGGGTGTGGTCGGGCAGGG
>NZ_VKHS01000623.1 GCF_014141525.1 Streptomyces calidiresistens | reverse complement strand
GGCCTGCCACGCCCCGCCTACCTGGTCTTCCTCGCCCTCGCCGGCGCAGACCCGGCGGACGGCGATCAGCAGCCAGGCGGCGGTGAGCAGGGTGCCGAGGCCGGCGAGGGCGAGGAAGACCAGGTAGGCGGGGCGTGGCAGGCCGGGGGCGGGGTCGTAGGCGGCGAGCATCGCGAGGAACTCGCCCCAGAAGCCGGCCAGGCCCGGCAGGCCGAGGGAGGCCATGGCGGTGAAGGCGAACAGCGCGCCCAGCCGGGGGGCGCGTCCGTACAGGCGGGCGCCGGAGCCCCGCGCGGTCAGTTCGTCCAGGCGGGTGGTTCCGGTGCGTTCCCGGATGGCGCCGACCAGGAGGAAGAGCAGGCCGGTGATCAGGCCGTGGGCGATGTTGGCGAACAGCGCGGCGTTGACCCCGGTGGGGGTGAGCGTGGCGATGCCCAGCAGCACAAAGCCCATGTGTCCGACCGAGGACCAGGCGATGAGCAGTTTGAGGTCGGCGCCGCCGCGCACCAGGTCCAGGCAGACCAGGGAGGAGTACACGATGCCGGTCACGGCGAGGGCCCCCAGCCAGGGGGCGAGGGCGGCGGTGCCCTCGGGGACGGCGGGCAGCAGGACGCGGACCAGGCCGTAGGTTCCGGTCTTCAGCAGCACGCCGGCGAGCAGCACCGAGCCGATGGTGGGCGCGGCGGTGTGCGCGGGGGGCAGCCAGCCGTGCAGCGGCCACATCGGGGTCTTGATCGCGAAGCCGAGCCCCACGGCGAGGACCACGAGGATCTGGACGCCGCGCCCCAGCCCCTCGCCCTGCGCGGCGGCGAGCGCGGTCATGTCGAAGGTGCCGGCCCGGCCGCCGAGCAGCAGGAAGCCCAGCAGCATGAGCACCGAGCCGACGAGCGTGTAGACCACGAACCGGCGGGCGGCGGGCCCGCTGCCTCCCCCGCCCCAGCGGGCGATGAGGAAGTACATCGGGATCAGGACCATCTCGAAGGCCAGGAAGAACAGGATCAGGTCGAGCGCGGCGAAGGTGGCCAGGGCCCCGCTCAGCAGCACCAGCAGCAGCGCCACCAGGGCGGTGGGGTGCGGTCCGGCGGGCGGACGGCGGTAGGCGTGCAGCGCGCACAGGAAGCCGAGCAGCGCGGTGAGGACGAGCAGCGGCAGCGAGATCCCGTCCACGCCCAGGTGCAGGCGCACGCCCAGGGCGGGGATCCACTCCAGGTCGGTGACGGCCTGCGGGCGGGCGGCGGCGTCGCGGTCGAAGGATGCGGCCAGCAGCAGGGTGGCGGCCAGCACGACGCCGGTGACGACCACGCCGTGCCGCAGCACGGCCTGTTCGGGGGAGCGGCCCCTCAGGCCGGGGGGTGCGGGCAGCAGTGCCGTGGCCGCGCCCACCAGCGGCAGGGCCACGACGACCGCCAGCAGCAGTCGCGTCACGGAGTCGTCGAGGGTGATCACGGCGCTCATCCTCCGGTGGTGGTGACGGCGACGACGGCCAGGGCGAGGGCGGCCACGGCCGTCACGGCGAGGTAGAGCTGGACGTTGCCGGTCTGCAGGCGGCGGGCGAGGGCGCCCAGCAGGCCGGGGGCGCCGGCGGCGGCCCGGACGTAGGTGTCCACGACCTCGCGGTCCAGGAAGCGGGCGAGCCGGCCGGCGGCGCGGACCGGCCGCACGGCCAGGGCCGCGGCGGCGGCGTCCACACCGAAACCGGCGGCGGCCGGGCGGCGCAACCGGCCGAGGAGGGCCGGCCCGGGGTCGGCGATCGGGTCGCGGGGGTCGGCGCCGCGCCCGAAGTCCTCCTCGTACCGGCGGCGCCAGGCGGCCCAGGTGACGAGCACGCCGAGCAGGGCGGCGCCGAGGGAGACGACCGAGGTGGTGAGGTGGGGGCCGAGGTCGCCGCCGTCCAGGCGGGTCCCGAGGGCGTCCCATGTGAGGCCCAGGGCGAGGGAGGGGATGGCGAGCAGCCACAGGGCGAGGGTCATGGCCGGTCCGACGGCGGGGGACGCGGGCACGGTGACGGGCCGTATGTCCACGGGGTCGTGGAAGAGGACCAGCCACAGCCGGGTGGCGTAGGCGGCGGTGAGGACGGCGCCGGCGAGGACGGCGACGAGCACGATCCAACCGGCGGCGCCCGCAGCCCCGCCGTCCCCGGTGGCCCGCTGCGCGGCGTGCACGACGGCGTCCTTGGAGAAGAAGCCGGCGAACGGCGGGAGCGCGGCGAGGGCGAGCAGACCGATGGTCATCGTCCACCAGGCGTCCGGGACGCTCCGCTTGAGGCCGCCCATGCGGGAGACGGCGGTGAGGGAGCCGGTGCCGGCGGCGAGGACGAGGACGCCGGCGGCGAGGAAGAGCAGGGCCTTGAAGGCGCCGTGGGTGAGCAGGTGGAAGAAGGCGGCCTCGCGGTCGGCGACGGCGATCGCGCCGAGCATGACCCCGAGTTGGCCGATGGTGGACCAGGCCAGCACGCCCTTGATGTCGTCGCGGGCCAGGGCCGCGAGGCCGGAGCCGATGACGGTGACGGCGGCGATCAGGGCGAGGGCGACCACGGCGATGGTGGAGGCGAGGAGCACCGGCAGCAGCACCACCAGCACGTACACGCCGGCGGCGACCATGGTGGCGGCGTGGATGAGGGCGGAGACGGGGGTGGGTCCGGCCATCGCGTCGGGCAGCCACAGGTGCAGCGGGAACTGCGCGGACTTGCCCGCGACGCCCGCCAGCAGGAGGAGGGCGATGACGGTGGGGTGGGCCATCTCCAGCGGGTCCAGGCCGGTGAGGCGGTTGATCAGCCAGCTGATCCGGAAGGTCCCCGCCTCGACGCCCAGGGCGATGATGCCGATGAGGAAGGGGACGTCGCCGAGTTTGGTGACGAGGAACGCCTTGAGGGATGCGGCCCGGGCGGCCGGGGTCTCCCAGTGGTGGCCGATCAGGAAGTAGGAGCAGGCGCCCATCACCTCCCAGCCGACCAGCAGGACCACCAGGTCGTCGGCGTACACCAGCAGCAGCATGGCGGCGGTGAACAGGGAGACCAGCGCGGCGTAGGAGGGGTAGCGGGGGTCCTCGCGCAGGTAGCCGGTGGAGTACAGCTGGACGACCAGGGAGACGACGGTGACCAGGACGGCGGCCAGGACGGAGAAGCCGTCCAGGCGCAGCGCGAGTTCGATCGGCAGGACGGGGTCGCCGGTGGGCGTCAGCCGGGTGGCGGCGGTGACGGTCGCGCCGGCGGGCAGGTCGGCGGCGACCCACAGGGCGAGGAGCACCGAGGCCAGGACCGGCAGCACCGCCAGGGGGCGCACGAAGCCGGGCGCGCGGCGCGCGACGAGGGGGATGAGCGCGGCCCCGCCGGCGGGCAGCAGGGGGACCAGGGCCGCCGCGGTGGTGGGGTTCACGG
>NZ_VKHS01000622.1 GCF_014141525.1 Streptomyces calidiresistens | reverse complement strand
GGCACGCCGCACGGCGCGGCGACGCGGGGGCGCGGCGGGGGTGGTCTCCGGTGCGGTCTCCGCGGCGGGGACCGGAGCCGTGTCCGGGCCGGTCCCGGCGTCGGTGCCGGTCGCCGCGGCGGCCGCGGACGCGGTGTCGCCCTCGATCACGACGACGGCGGCCTCCGCCTCCCCTCCCGGGGAGCCGGCGGGCGCGGCGGCGCGGCGGGCGACCCGGCGACGGCGCGGCGGGGCGGCGGGCTCGGCGGCGGGAGCGGGCTCCTCCACCGGGGCCGGCTCGGTGTCGGTGCCCTCGGCCGGAGCGGTGGAGCCGGTGGTGACCACCACGGCGGCGCTCTCCGCGTCGGGCCCGGCGGGCGACCCGGCCGGGGCGGCGGCGCGGCGGGCGACCCGGCGGCGCCGGCGCGGCCCCTCGGCCGGGGCGGCATCGGCCTCCGCGGGGGCCTCCGGGACGGTGTCCTCCGCCTGCGCGGCGGCCTCCACCGGTTCCGGCGTCCCCGTCGGCTCCGGGGTCCGGGCCGGTTCGGCGGACGGGGCCTCGACGGCGCCCGTCGCCGTGACGGGGGCGGAGGCGCGGCGACCGCCGCGACGGCGGCGTCCGCCCCGGCGCACCGACTCCTCGGCCTCGGCGATGCTGTGGTACAGCTCCTCGTCGGCCCGCAGTTCCAGGGGGCCCTCGTCGGTGGCGACCGGCGCGTCCACGGCGGGCTCCACGACCGGTTCCACGACCGTCGGCTCCCCCTCGCCGGCGACGTCGGCGAGGTCGTCCGCGTCGGGGGCCTCCGTGGCCTCCGCCGCCTCCGCCGCCTCGGCGGCGGCCCGCTGCTCGGCCTGCTTCTGCTTGCGGCGGCTCTTCTTCCCGCCGCCGCCCTGCGAGGTCGGCTGTTCCATGTGGACGATGACGCCCCGGCCGTTGCAGTGCGCGCAGGTCTCGGAGAAGGACTCCAGGAGCCCCTGGCCCACCCGCTTGCGGGTCATCTGCACGAGCCCGAGCGAGGTCACCTCGGCGACCTGGTGCTTGGTGCGGTCGCGTCCCAGGCACTCCAGGAGCCTCCGCATCACCAGGTCCCGGTTGGACTCCAGCACCATGTCGATGAAGTCGATGACGATGATGCCGCCGAGGTCGCGCAGGCGCAGCTGGCGGACGATCTCCTCGGCCGCCTCGAGGTTGTTGCGGGTGACCGTCTCCTCGAGGTTGCCGCCCTGGCCGGTGAAGCGGCCGGTGTTGACGTCGACCACGACCATGGCCTCGGTGCGGTCGATGACCAGGGAACCGCCGCTGGGCAGCCAGACCTTGCGGTCCAGTGCCTTCATCAGCTGCTCGTCGATGCGGTGGCTCGCGAAGACGTCCACCTCGGAGGTCCAGCGGTGCAGGCGGGGGGCGAGGTCGGGGGCGACCCCGGCGACGTAGTCGTGGATGGTCTCCCACGCCTCGTCGCCGCTGACGACGACCTTGGTGAAGTCCTCGTTGAAGATGTCGCGCACCACGCGGACGGTCATGTCCGGCTCGCCGTGCAGGAGGGTCGGGGCGTTGGTGCCCTTCTTCGCCTTGCGCTGGATGTCCTCCCACTGGGCGCGCAGTCGCTGCACGTCGCGGGTCAGCTCGTCCTCGGTGGCGCCCTCGGCGGCGGTGCGCACGATGACGCCCGCGTCGTCGGGGACGATCTTCTTGAGGATCTGCTTGAGGCGGGAACGCTCGGTGTCCGGGAGCTTGCGGCTGATGCCGGTCATCGAGCCCTGCGGAACGTAGACCAGGTAGCGGCCGGGGAGCGAGATCTGGCTGGTCAGCCGGGCGCCCTTGTGGCCGATGGGGTCCTTGGTGACCTGGACCAGCACGGACTGGCCGGACTTCAGCGCGCTCTCGATGCGGCGCGGTCCGCCGCTCATGCCGAGTGCCTCGAAGTTGACCTCACCGGCGTAGAGGACGGCGTTGCGGCCCTTGCCGATGTCGATGAAGGCGGCCTCCATCGAGGGCAGGACGTTCTGGACCTTCCCCAGGTAGACGTTGCCGACGTAGCTGGTGGACTGTTCCTTGTTGACGTAGTGCTCGACGAGGATGTCGTCCTCCAGCACCCCGATCTGCGTGCGCTCGCCGCTCTGGCGGACCACCATGACGCGCTCGACGGCCTCGCGGCGGGCGAGGAACTCGGCCTCGGTGATGATCGGCACCCGGCGGCGGCCCTGCTCGCGGCCCTCGCGACGGCGCTGCTTCTTGGCCTCCAGGCGGGTGGAGCCCTTGATGGACTGCACGCCGTCGGAGCCGGTGCCGTCCTCCTCGCGGTCCCGCTTGCGGCGGGGTTCGCGGACCTTGACGACGGTGCGCTCGGGGTCGTCCTCGCCGGGGGCGGCGTCCTCGGTGTCGGCGCTCTCGCCGCTGCGGCGGCGACGACGGCGACGGCGACGGGAGCCGCGGCCGCCCTCCTCGGCGCTCTCCTCGGCGTCGTCCCCGGGGCCGTCCCCGGCCTCGGTGTCCTCCGCCGCGTCGCCGGTGGTGTCGGTGCGGTCCGGGGTGTCGTCGGCCTCCGCCGGGGCGGGGGTCCCGGACTCCTCGGGGGTCTCGTCGGTGTCGGCGGCGGCGGTCCGGGGGGCGGTGTCCCCGTCCTCCTCCGTCCGGGAGCGGCCGGCGGTCTCGGCGGCGCGCTCGGCGAGTTCGCTGCGGCGGCGGCGACGGCCCCCGCGGCGGCGACGGCGGCCGGGGCGGTCCACGGCGTCGGAGTCGGCGCCGTCGTGGCCGTCGGCGCCGGAAGCGGTGTCGGTGTCGAGGTCGGCCTCGTCCCCGGGGACCTCGTCGAAGAGGTCGTCGGCGCGGCCGGAGGCGGCCTCGGCGGCGGCGCGTTCGGGGGTCTGGAACATCGGGGCCTGGAAGCCGATGGCGCGCGGGGCGGGGGACCGGAAGGAGGCCGCCGGCGCGGTGGGGGCCCGGAAGGTGGGTGCCTGGAAGGCGGGGACGACGAGGGGGACCGCCCGCTCCTCCCCGGGGCCGGAGTCGGTGTCCCCGGCGGCGGAGGTGTCGGGCTGCTCGTCGCCGTCGGTGGCCTCGGTGGCCTCGGTGTCGGCGGTGGCCTCGGCGTCCGTGGCGTCCATGTCCCGGGGGCGGTCGGTGTCGGCCGCGCCGGTGTCGGCCGGTACGTCGTCCACGGGCGCGACGGGCGGTTCGCCGTCGGCGTCGGAGCCCGTGTCGCCGGGGGTGTCGGTGCGGTCCGGGGCCGCGGGCGCGGCGGCGGCGCGGGTGGCCCGGCGACGGCGGCGCGGGGCCGCAGGGGCGGACTCGCCGCCCCCCGAGCGGCGCCCGCCCCCGTGGCGCGGCGCCCGGGAGCGTGACGGGAGAACCGCCCGCATGCACGAGCACAACGAGTCCGCCGAAGCGGACACACCGAC
>NZ_VKHS01000621.1 GCF_014141525.1 Streptomyces calidiresistens | reverse complement strand
GTGGACACCCGGTCGATCGTGGAGCGGGCCCTGCCCGACCCGGACTGACGGGGCCCGGGCCGACGGTGCCGGTGGGGTTCCGCCCACCCTGCACGGGGGCGGGGCCCCACCGGCACCGGCGTCGTGGCCGGTCCGGCACGGCGGCACCGGACCGGCCGGCCGGGCGCGTGCCCGAGCGCCCGGGTCCACACCCCGCGCCGGGGCAGTCGGGCCGGCGCGGGGCGGCTGGGGTCGCACGCCCGCCGGGCGGCGGCCGTGCGCGGTCGGATGGCGGTCAGATGGCGGTCAGACCGTGCGCGGCGAAGATCTCCCGCGCCGCGGCGACCTGTTCGGGGGTCGGGGGCTCGGTGTCGGCCAGGGGGAAGGGGATGCCCATCGCCTCCCACTTGGCGGCGCCCAGGCGGTGGAAGGGCAGCACGTCCACCCGGGTGACGTTGCCCAGGGAGGCGGTGAAGCGGGCGACGCCCTCCACGTTGGCGGGGTCGTCGGTGAGCCCGGGCACCAGTACGAACCGCACCCACACCTCCCGGCCCAGTCGGTCCAGGCGCCGGGCGAACTCCAGGGTGGGTCGCAGGTCGCGGCCGGTGACCCGGGTGTAGGTCGCCGGGTCCCACGACTTGATGTCGAGCAGCACCAGATCGGTGTCGGCCAGCAGCGCGTCGGAGGCGCGGTGTCCGAGGAAGCCGGAGGTGTCCAGGGCGGTGTGCAGGCCGAGTTCGTGCCGACAGCGGTGCAGCACCTCCCCCGCGAAGACGGGTTGCAGCAGCGGCTCGCCGCCGCTCAGGGTGACCCCGCCGCCGGCCGCCCGCAGGAAGGTCGCGCAACGGGCGATGTCGGCCACCAGGTCGTCCGCGGACATCCGGGTGCCGTTGCGCAGGTAGCGGGTGTCGGGGTTGTGGCAGTACAGGCAGGACAGCGGGCAGCCGGCGAGGAAGGCGACGAACCGGGAGCCGGGGCCGTCGACGCCGACCGACATGTCGGTGGAGTGCACGGAGCCGGTGACCGGCCGCCGGGCCACCGCCGCCGCCGGGGTGACGGCGACGGGGCACGGCAGGTCCGTGAGGGTGCCGGCCGGGCCGGCCCCCGCCTCCGGGGAGAGGGCGGGGACCGGAGGGCGGGGGGTCATCACACGCTCCCGTGGAAGGTGCGGGCCAGCACGTCGAGCTGCTGCTCGCGGGTGAGGCGGGTGAAGTGCACGGCGTAGCCGCTGACCCGGATGGTGAGGTCGGGGTACTCCTCGGGGTGCTCCATCGCGTCGCGCAGGGTCGCCTCCTCCAGGACGTTGACGTTCATGTGGTAGCCGCCGGCGGTGATGTGCCCGTCGAGGACCCCCACCAGGTTGCCCACCCGCTCCTCGGGGACCCGGCCCAGGGAGACCGGGGCGAAGGTCGTGGTGAGCGAGATGCCGTCCTCGGCGTCGGGGAAGGGCAGGCTCGCCACCGACAGGGCGGAGGCCAGCGCGCCGCGGGTGTCCCGCCCGTTCATCGGGTTGGCGCCGGGCGAGAAGGGCACCCCGGCGGGGCGACCGTCGGGGGTGGCGCCGGTCATGCGGCCGTAGACCACGTTGGAGGTGATGGTCAGCACCGACTGGGTCGGCCGGGCCCGGCGGTACGCCGGGAGCCGGCGCAGGCGGCGCATGAAGCCGGAGACCAGGTCGCGGGCGATGGCGTCGGCGCGCTCGTCGAGGTTGCCGTAGGCGGGGTACTCGCCGTGCACCCGGTAGTCGACGGCCAGGCCGCGCTCGTCGCGGACGACCTCCACCCGGGCGTGCCGGACGGCGGACAGCGAGTCGGCGGCGACCGCGAGACCGGCGATGCCGCAGGCCATGGTCCGTTCCACGTCGCGGTCGTGGAGCGCCATCTCCAGCCGCTCGTAGTTGTACCGGTCGTGCATGGTGTGGATGACGTTGAGGGCGTGCATGTAGGTGCGGGCCAGACGGTCCAGCACCGCGTCGTAGCGCTCGGCCAGCTCGTCGGGGTCCAGCACGTCGCCGGTGATGGGCTCGAACCCCTCCAGCACGATCTCGCCGGTGACCTCGTCCCGGCCGCCGTTGATGGCGTACAGCAGGGCCTTGGCGAGGTTGACCCGGGCGCCGAAGAACTGCATCTGGCGTCCGGTCACCATCGGCGAGACGCAGCAGGCGATGGCGGTGTCGTCGCCGAAGCGGGGGCGCAGCCACTCGTCGGAGATGAACTGCAGGGCGCTGGTCTCCGCCGCGACCCGGGCGGCGTACTCGCGGAAACCGCGGGGGAGCTTCGGCGACCACAGCACGGTGAGGTTGGGCTCGGGCGCCGGGCCGAGGTTGTACAGGGTGCGCAGGACGCGGAAGGTGGTCCGCGACACCAGCGGCCGGCCGTCGGTGCCCAGGCCGCCCATGGTCCAGGTGACCCAGGTGGGGTCGCCGGAGAACAACTGGTCGTACTCGGGGGTGCGCAGGAAACGGACCAGGCGCAGCTTGATCACCAGGTCGTCGATGAGTTCCTGGGCACCGGCCTCGGTGAGCAGACCCCGGTCGATGTCGCGCTGGATCCAGATGTCGAGGAAGCCGTCGAGGCGGCCGATCGACATGGCGGCGCCGTCCTGCTCCTTGATGGCGCCCAGGTAGCCGAAGTACAGCCACTGGACGGCCTCGCGGGCGGTGCGGGCCGGACCGGAGATGTCGTGGCCGTAGGAGGCGGCCATGGTCCGCAGGTCCTCCAGGGCCCGGATCTGCTCGGCGGTCTCGGCGCGGTCGCGGATGACCTCCTCGGTGGGCCAGCGGCCGTGCAGCAGGTGCTGGTCGGCACGCTTGTGGGCGATCAGCCGGTCGATGCCGTAGAGCGCGACCCGGCGGTAGTCGCCGATGATCCGGCCCCGGCCGTAGGAGTCGGGCAGGCCGGTGATCAGGCCGGAGGAGCGGCAGGCGCGGATCTCGGGGGTGTAGGCGTCGAAGACCGCGTCGTTGTGGGTGGTGCGGTACCGGGTGAAGATCTCCTTGACCCGCGCGTCGGGCTCGTACCCGTGGGCGCGCAGGGCGTTCTCCACGACCCGCCAACCGCCGGCGGGCATGATGGCGCGCTTGAGGGGGGCGTCGGTCTGCAGGCCGACGATGATCTCCAGGTCCCGGTCGATCCAGCCGGGGGCGAAGGCGGTGATGGAGGCGGGGGTGGCGGTGTCCACGTCCAGGACGCCGCCGCGGGCGCGCTCCTCGCGCAGCAGTTCCCGCACCCGCTCCAGCAGGGCGGTGGTGCGCCCGGTGGGTCCGGCGAGGAAGTCGGCGTCCCCCTCGTGGGGGGTGTGGTTGTGGCGGACGAAGTCGGCGACGTCGATCGCGTCCCGCCACAGGCCGCCGCGGAAGCCCTCCCAGGCCGCGCCGGCGTCCTCGGTCGGGGCGGGGGCGGGCACC
>NZ_VKHS01000620.1 GCF_014141525.1 Streptomyces calidiresistens | reverse complement strand
GGGTTCGGTCCGACCGGGGGGTTCGGCCGGGCCCCGCGTCCGTCCGTTCCCGGGACGCGGCGGGAACCGTCAGGAGCCGGGCGCGGTCCCGGGGGTCCCGGCGGCACCCGCGGCGGCCCGGAGGATCCGCCGCAGCGCCTCGTCACGGCCGCACGGCCGCGCCCCCAACCGCTCCTGGTCGCGCACGATCCCCGCCTCGGCCCGCCACAGCGCCCAACCGCGACGCAGCAGGAAGGGCAGCGGCTTGCGGCTCTGCCGCACGTCGCGCAGCAGCCGGCGGCGGAAGGTGGTGGAGGGACGGTTCCGCAGGCACAGCGCCTCGGCGAGCAGTCCCTCCCGGGCGCAGGCGGCGACCAGTTCGGCCGCGAAGATGCCCTCGGCGATGACGCACCCCGCCCCGTCGAGGGCGAACTCCCGCTCGCCGGTACGGGCGCTGAGACCGATGTCGTAGACCGGCACCCGGGTCCGCCCCCGGACGCACAGGTCGCGCAGCGCCGCCGCGGCGGCCCCCGCGTCCCAGGAACCCGGGTGGTCCCAGTCCACGGCCCCGTCGGGCAGTCGGGGCAGGGCCGGGTCGTCGTGGTCGCGGTAGAAGTCGTCGAGCCGCAACACCGGCAGCCCGCTCTCCGCGGCGAGCCGGGACTTGCCGGCCCCGGAGGGACCGGTCAGCAACACCACGCGGGCGGGGCACGGGGGAGTCGGGGCGACGTCGCCCGGGGAGGGCGCCGGGTGCGCCGGTGCGGGCTCGACGCCCGTACCGGGAGCGGGGATCGGCGCGGGGGCCGTGGCGGCGACGGGCCGGAAGGGCCCCGGTGCGAGCTCGGTCACGGAACACCATTGTCCCGTACGGGAGGACGGCGTTCACCCCCGGGACGGGTGCGGTTCACCACGTTCCGGGGCTCCGGCCGCCCCCGGGGCGGGCGGCCCGGCACCCCTCCGCCCGCCCCGGGAGCGCGGTGGTCACACCCCCATCGGGTGCCACACCGTCTTGATCTCCAGGAACGGCGTCATCCGCCCCGTGCCCGGGTCGCCCGCGCCGACCACGTCCGCGGGCGGGCCGACGCTTCCGTCGGCGGAGCGGACCGGCCGCACCACGCGCTTGAGGTTCTCCGCGGCCTCCCGCTCCAACCCCGCGGCCAGCTCCGCGTCGCCGACGCCGGTCAGGTCGAGCGCGTTCACGTCCCGGTGCGCGGCCAGTGGCGGGCCCAACTCCCCGGCCCGACCGGAGAGGACGTTGACCACGCCGCCCGGCACGTCGGAGGTGGCCAGCACCTCCGCCAGCGACAGCGCCGGCAGCGGCGCCCGCTCGTCGGCCACCAGGACCGCCGTGTTGCCGCCCACGATCACCGGGGCCAGCACCGAGACCACCCCCAGCAGGGAGGAACCGGCGGGCGCGAACACCGCCACCACACCGGTCGGCTCCGGCACCGAGAGGTTGAAGTACGGGCCGGCCACCGGGTTGGCGTTGCCCACCACCTGGGCCAGCTTGTCCGCCCACCCGGCGTACCACACCCAGCGGTCCACGGCCGTCTCCACCTGCTCGACGGCCCGGCGGTGGGACAGGCCCTCCGCCCGCGCGACCTCGGAGGCGAACTGCTCCCGCCGCCCCTCCAGCATCTCGGCGACCCGGTACAGCACCTGGCCGCGGTTGTACGCGGTCGCCCCCGACCAGCCCGGCAGCGCCTTGCGGGCGGCGACCACCGCGTCCCGCGCGTCCTTGCGGGAGGACAGCGGGGGATTGGCCAGCCAGGCCCCGTCCGAATCCGTCACCCGGTACACCCGTCCGCTCTCGGAACGGGGGAACTTCCCCCCGATGAAGAGCTTGTACGTCTTGAGGACGGCGGGACGACCGCCGTCCCCGCCCGTCGCGGTCGCGGTGGCCTTCGCGGTCCCGGCGTCCTTCGCGGGCTTCCCGCGCTTCTCGCCCTTGGACCCGGCCCTGGACTCAGCCCTGGACATCGAGGTACGCCTCCAGACCGTGCCGACCGCCCTCGCGGCCGTATCCCGACTCCCGGTAACCGCCGAACGGCGAGGTGGGGTCGAACTTGTTGAACGTGTTGGCCCACACCACACCGGCGCGCAGCCGGCCGGCGAGCTCCAGGATCCGCGACCCCTTCTCGGTCCAGATCCCGGCGGACAGGCCGTAGGTGGTGTTGTTCGCCTTGGCCACCGCCTCGTCGGGGGTGCGGAAGGTGAGCACCGACAGCACGGGCCCGAAGATCTCCTCCCGGGCGATCCGGTGGGTCTGGCTCACCCCGGTGAAGACGGTCGGGGGGAACCACCACCCCTTCTCCGGCAGTTCGCAGGGCGGCGACCAGCGGTGGGCGCCCTCGGCCTCCCCGGCCTCGGTCAGCTCCGTGATCCGGGCCAGTTGTTCGGGGGAGTTGATGGCGCCGATGTCGGTGTTCTTGTCCAGGGGGTCGCCCACCCGGAGCGTGGCGACCCGGGCCCCCAGGGCCTCCATGAGCTCGTCGTGGATCGACTCCTGGACCAGCAGCCGGCTGCCCGCGCAGCACACCTGGCCCTGGTTGAACCAGATGCCGCCGACGATCC
The DNA here is from genome assembly GCF_014141525.1 of Streptomyces calidiresistens. Lineage (GTDB taxonomy): Bacteria > Actinomycetota > Actinomycetes > Streptomycetales > Streptomycetaceae > Streptomyces > Streptomyces calidiresistens. The sequence continues at coordinate 833 of NZ_VKHS01000620.1, read as the reverse complement.
CCTCCACCGCCTGGTCGAGGGGGGCGTCGTCGAAGACGATGTTCGCCCCCTTGCCGCCCAGTTCGAGGGTGAGCCGCTTGTCGGTGCCGGCGACCGTCCGGGCGATCTCCCGTCCCACGGCGGTCGAGCCGGTGAAGGCCACCTTGTTCACGTCGGGGTGCGCGACCAGGGCGGCGCCGGTCGCGCCGTCACCGGTGACGATATTGACGACACCGGCGGGCAGCCCGGCCTGTTGGCAGATCTCGGCGAAGAACAGCGCGCCCAGCGGCGTGGTCTCGGCCGGCTTGAGCACCACCGTGTTGCCCGCCGCCAGGGCGGGCGCCACCTTCCACGCCAGCATCAGCAGCGGGAAGTTCCACGGGATCACCTGCGCGGCCACGCCCAGCGGGCGCGGGTTGGGGCCGAAACCCGCGTGCGCCAGCTTGTCGGCCCACCCCGCGTAGTAGAAGAAGTGGGCCGCCACCAGCGGCAGGTCCACGTCCCGGGTCTCCCGGATCGGCTTGCCGTTGTCCAGGGTCTCCAGCACGGCCAGTTCGCGGGAGCGCTCCTGGATCAGCCGCGCGATCCGGAACAGGTACGCCGCCCGCCGGGAGCCGGGCAGTTCCGACCAGGCGGGGAAGGCCGCGCGGGCCGCGCGCACCGCCCGCTCCACGTCCTCCTCCCCGCCGTGCGCGACCTCGCACAGCACCTCCTCGGTCGCGGGGGAGAGGGACTTCAGGGTGCGGCCGTCGGCGGCCTCGCGGAACCCGCCGTCGACGAACAGCCCCTGCGAGGAGGGGATCTCCACCACCGAGCGGGACTCGGGGGCGGGGGCGTACTCGAACGGGGAGGTC
>NZ_VKHS01000062.1 GCF_014141525.1 Streptomyces calidiresistens | reverse complement strand
CCCAACCACTCCCCCGCCGCCCGGTTCGACGACTCCGTCCTGGGGGACGGCGCCCGGCTCTACGCCGAACTCGCCCTGCGCCGGTTGCGCGCGGCGACCGGCGACCGGGGCCCCGCGCCCGTCTGAGCCGCCCCCCGGCCCGGTCCGGCGGGGACGCCGGCCGGGCCGGACGCGGCCCGTGCGCGCCGCCCTCACCGCGCCGACCCCAGCGGTTCGGGGGCCCACCGGTCGCGGTGCTCCCGGTACCAGGCGACCGTCAGGCGCAGTCCCTCCTCGGGGTCCCACTCGGGTTCCCACCCCAACTCCCCGCGGATGCGACGGGTGTCGACCGCGTAGCGCACGTCGTGTCCGGGGCGGTCGCGAACGGTCCGCACCCGTTCGGGTCCCGCCCCGCAGGCGGCCAGCAGCCGGGCGGTGAGTTCGCGATTGCTCCACTCCGTACCGCTCGCGATGTTGTAGACGCGTCCGGGGACCCCCGCTTCCAGAACCCGGTGCAGGGCGCGGCAGTGGTCCTCCACGTGGAGCCAGTCCCGTCGGTGTTCACCCGTGCCGTACAACGGCACGCTCCTGCCCGCCAACAGACGGGTGGTGAACAGCGGGATGATCTTCTCCGGGTACTGGTGGGGCCCGTAGTTGTTGGAGCAGCGGGTGACGCGCACATCGAGCCCGTGGGTCCGGTGGTGGGCGAGCACCAGGAGGTCCGAGGCGGCCTTGGACGCGGCGTAGGGGGAGGTGGGGGCCAGCGGTGCGTCCTCGGTGGCCCGTCCCTCGGGGACGGGGCCGTAGACCTCGTCGGTGGACACGTGCAGCAACCGCACCCGCGGATACCGCAGCAGGGCCTCCAGGAGGCTCTGGGTGCCGGTGACGTTGGTGTCCACGAAGACGGCCCCGGAGGCGATGGAGCGGTCCACGTGGGTCTCGGCCGCGAAGTGCGCGACGACGTCGTGGTCGGCCACCAGGGCCCGCACCAGCTCCCGGTCGCGGATGTCCCCCCGGACGAACGCGAAACGGCCGTCCCCGGCGACCGCCGCCACGTTGGCCCGGTTCCCGGCGTAGGTGAGGGCGTCCAGCACCGTGACCCGCTCCACCGGCCGGATCGGTGACAGGGGGTGCGCCGGATCGAGGAGCATACGCGCGTAGCAGGAGCCGATGAACCCCGCTCCACCGGTGATCAGCACCCTCATGGCGCGATCCGTACCCGGCTGTGGTCCCCCAGGAGCAACCGGTGGGCCTTGGGCGGGTTCTCGGCCCGCTCCACCCGGGCCTCCTTGCCGATCAGGGACTTCTCCACCCGTCCGACACCCCGGATACCCGCTCCGGCCAGAACGATCGAGAACTCGATCTCGGCGTCCTCCAATCGGCATCCCTCGGCGATGGACGTGAACGGTCCGACGTAGGAATCGCTGATCGTGCTTCCCGGGCCGATCACCACCGGTCCGACGACGCGGGAGCGCACCACCCGGGCCCCGGGGTCGATCCGCACCCGTCCCACGATCTCGCTGTCATCGTCCACCTCGCCCTCCACACGGGGTCGGACGCCCTCCAGGACCGATCGGTTGACCTCCAGGAGGTCGTCCAGGGTTCCGGTGTCCTTCCAGTAACCACTGATCACCGTCGAGTCCACCCGACGCCCGCGGTCGATGAGCCACTGGATGGCGTCGGTGATCTCCAGTTCCCCGCTCCCGGCGGGCCGGATGGCCCGCGCGGCCTCGTGGATCTCCGGGGTGAACAGGTAGACCCCGACGAGGGCGAGGTCGCTCTCCGGTCGCCGTGGCTTCTCCTCCAGCCGCAGCACCCGACCCCCGGGGTCCACCCGGGCGACCCCGAACGCCCCGGGGTTGTCCACCCGGGTGAGCAGCAGTCCGGCTGCCGGGCGGTCGGCCCGGAACCGCTCCAGGTGTCCGTCCAGCCTGCCGAAGAGGAAGTTGTCCCCCAGGTACATGACGAAGTCCTCCTCCCCCAACCAGGGGCGGGCCACCAGCACGGCGTGCGCCAGGCCGAGGGGACGCTCCTGGTGGATGTAGGTGACCCGGGCGCCGAAGTCCCCGCCGTCTCCCACCGCGGCACGGATCTCGTCGGCGGTGTCGCCCACGATCATCCCGATGTCGGTGACCCCGGCGGCCACGAGGGACTCCAGCGCGTAGAAGAGGACCGGCTTGTTGGCCACCGGGATGAGCTGTTTGGCGGCGGAGAGGGTGATGGGGCGCAACCTGCTGCCGGTTCCGCCCGCGAGGACGAGTGCCTTCATGGAACAACCCCGTTCTCCCGGACTATCCCGGATGTCGTGGAATGGGTGGTGCGACGGGGGACGAGCGGAGGCGCGACGGCGGTCATCCACCCCGTCGCCAGTGAACGGCCATGTGGTCGACCCGGTGGATGGGCTCGGTGATGCCGTGGCGCTCGCGGTACTCGTGCACCGCGTCACGGCAGGAGGGGACCGCGCCGTAGTCGTCCACGATGAGGTAACCGCCGGGGGAGAGTTTGGGGTACAGGTGCTCCAGCGCGGTCATGGTGGACTCGTACAGGTCACCGTCCAGACGCAGCACCGCGATGCGTTCCACCGGAGCGGTGGGCAGCGTCTCGTGGAACCACCCCTCGATGAAACGCACCCGGTCGTCCAACAGGTCGTACTTCTCGAAGTTGCGCTCGACCTGCTTGCGGGAAACGGCGAGCACCTCGTTGGACGCGTCCAACCTCATGAGGCGGTCCACCGGGTGCCGGCAGTCGGAGGTGGGCGGGATGCCCTCGAAGGAATCCGCGACCCACACCAGGCGATCGGTGATGCCGCGGGCCGCGAGGAAGGCGCGGGCGAAGATGCACACCCCGCCGCGCCAGACCCCGGTCTCCACGAAATCGCCGGGAACGCCGTCGGCCACCACCCGCTCCAGGCAGGCGTGCACGTCGTCCAGCCGCCGCAAACCCACCATGGTGTGCGCCACCGCCGGCCAGTCCCCGCCGCGTTCCCGCAGGTCCGGGTCGTAGGCGGTACCGCGGGAGACGACACTGGCGACGGGCGCGTCCTCGTAGACGGTGTTGGTGAGCACCTTTTTCATGAGGTCGAGATACAGATCGGGTTCGGGCACCGGCTTCGCTTCCTTTCGGGCCGTTCGCTGAGGGGGATGTCAGTCGATCCGCACCGCCGGGACGTAGTGGATCCAGCGTCCGCCCGCCCGGCGGAACTCCTCCTCCTTCGCGGCGATCTCCCCCGCGTGGTTCCACGCCAGCAGCAACGCGAGGTCGGGGTAGGGGGGACCGAAGGCCGTCGGCGGGACGACCGGGATACGGGACCCGGGGGTGAGCCGACCCTGTTTGGCGGGAGTGGTGTCACAGATCGCCGGGACCAGATCGGGTCCGATGCCGCAGTGGTTGAGGAGGGTCGCGCTCTTGGCGGTGGCTCCGTAGCCCATCACCCGCTGCCCGTCCCGGCGCGCCCGGCGCAGGAGTGCCACCAGGTCCTCGCGGACGCGGGCCACCGCCCGCGCGAAGGCCTCCAGGGTCCCGGGGTGGGTCAGGCCGCGCTCGCGTTCCTCGGCGAGAAGGCGTCCGACGGCGGGTCCGGGGCGCCGGGCACCGGCCCGGGCGAGGGTGTAGCGCACCTCGCCGCCGTGCACGGGGAGGCGCTCCACGTCGACCAGTTCCAGGCCGAAGCGCTCGGCGGCGGCGGCCACGGAGGTCGCCGAGAAGAGGTAGAAGTGCTCGTCGTAGATCTGGTCGAAGGAGGTTTTGGCGAGGATGTCGCCCAGGTAGGGGTCCTCGAAGACGAGGATGCCGCCGGGTGCGAGAAGGGTGTCGACACCCCGGAAAACCGAGTCCAGGTAGGGGATGTGGCACATCGTGTTGGCGGCGTAGACGACATCGGCGGGTCCCTCGGCGTCCCGGATCGCCGCCGCGCAGTCCTCGTCGAAGAAGTCCCTGCGCACCCGCACTCCCCGGGACTCCGCCCGGGCGGCGACCCCTCCGGAGGGCTCCACCCCCAGGTGCCGGACGCCCGCGGCGGCGAGGGTGGAGAGCATCACCCCGTCGTTGCAGCCCATTTCCACCACGAAGGGATCCACGCCGGTCAGTTCGGTCTTCAGCAGGCGCTCCGCCAGTGAGCGGAAGTGCTCCCGCATGACGGTGGAGCCGGAGGAGAGATAGGGGTACCCCTCGTGGAACATGCTCTCCCTCGGCACCTCCTCGGCCAGTTGGACCATGGAGCACTCGGCACAGGCTCCGACGGCGAGCCGGAAGAAGAACTCCTCACCGGGCGCGGCGGGGTCCACGAAGGCGTCGGAGAGCGGTTGTCGACCGAGGTCGAGGAACTCGCGTGCCCCGCCACCGCAGACTCGACAGCGGAAAAGACCTGACATGGAAAGCCTCTCGTCCGGGGTCGATGGCGACGGCTCACCGCGGCGGAGTCGTTCGCGCCGTGCGCGGTGGGGGGATCGGCACGGCGCCGGGGACTCGGTCGCGGGTGCGCGCCAGGTCCTCCAGGGCCGGGACCAGGTCGTGTGGTGTGGGTTGGGCCAGGGCCTCCTCCCGCAACACCGCGGCGTTCGTCGCGAAGGAGGGGTCCTCCAGGAGACGGGTGAGGTCGTCGGTCAACGCCCCGGGGGTGAGCTCCTCCGCCGCGTCCAGCGCGGCGCCCCGGGCGACGAGCCGGCGGGCCATCTCCGGTTCCCCCCACAGGTTCACCCCGTCGGAGACCCGCAGTTGGGGCACCCCGTGCACCAGGGCGGTGTGGAGGGTGCCGGCGCCGAAATGGTGGACGACCGCGGCGCAGTGCGGAAGCACCGCGTCCAGGGGGATGTGCTCCACGACCCGGACGTGTTCCGGCAGCGGGCCGAGGTCGGCGATCACCCCGGGGGGAGCGGTGGCGATCACGCCGGCCCCCGTATCGGCCGCGGCCCTCAGCAATCGGTCCAGCGGGGGGGTCGGCAGACCGAGGTCACGGGCCGAGGTGCCCAGGGTGACGCAGATCAGGGGTCGGCGGGAGGGCACCGGCAGGGAGTGGGGGACGGTCATCCGGCCGCCGTAGGGAATGAACCGCGTGGGGAGGTAGGTGGTGTCCCCGGTGACCCGGAGCGCGGGGTGCATCGGATCGATCGTGGCCCGGCCGAGCACCAGCTCCTCCTCGAAGCCGACCTCGTTCCCGGACCCGGGTGCGGAGTCGGATTCGACACCGGGGACCGCGGCCGCCGGATCGGCGAGATGTCGCAGCCGGTCCCCGAGCCACGCCCGCAGCGGATCCCCGTGCGGCCCCGGATCCGGATGGAGTTCGAGGAAGAGCCGTCGCATCCGGGCGAGGTGGTCGGGGCCGAAGAGGGAGCGCACGTGCGCGGCGCCACAGGCCCGGGCGGCGATCGGGCCGGTGTAGGTCATGGCGTCCCAGATCACCAGGTCCGGACGCCACTCCCGGGCCACCGCCACCAGGTCGTCCAGCATGCGCCGATCGGCCACCAACTCGGAGATTCCGCGGGGATACATCGCCAGGGTGGTGCGCACGTGGCGCGGGGTGAGTTTTTCCGGGTGATCCTCGCCGATGTCGTAGGGGAGCCGGCTGCCGGCCCGATGCCCTCCGACGAGGTGGCGACCCGATATCGCGAGTTCCGCCCCCACCGGGATTCCCGTCAACCCGGATTCGGAGACGACTCCCATCAGATTGGGTTGTGAGGCGATGCGAACATCGTGGCCGGCGGCCCGAAGAGCCCAGGCCGTCGGCACCATCAACATGAAGTGCGATTTTATTGCCGTGGTCACGAAAAGTACGCGCACGATTTCCCTCGCCCGGGCTCCCGGCCGACACGGGCGGGGGAGTCGTTTCCGGCTCCCCCGCCCGCGCGCCTCACCTACCGGGACGCGGTGCGTCCCGGCGCCGACGAATCAGCTGCAGCAGCAGCAGATGATGCTGCTGCAGGCGGCGGCGACCGGCTCGAAGTAGGAGGCGGACTCACCGTACTCGGTGACCTCGACCTCGGGGGTCTCGTTGAGGAGTTCGCTCATCGTGTTCTCCTTCGTTGTCCTGTAGGGAGCGGTGGATGCCCGGTCCCGCGCGGGGCTTCCCGGGCTCGAAACGGCCCCGCGAGGGCCCGAAAGCGACGGACACGACGCCGACCCGGGGGAGGCCCCGGGGTCCCCCGGAAAGTCGGTCTCCCCTTCGGCCGGGCAGGATGCCGCCGCTGTTCGGCTCGTCGCATGCGAGGCAAACCTAAATGCGCGTCCCGGGAGGAGCAAGTCACCCCAAGGGATGACAGGAGACCCACCGGAAGTTCGTTGCCGCGGGGAATGTCGGTTGGGGATAGTCATCAGCCGAAACCGACCCGAAGATTCACGTGCCGGGGAAAACCCCCTTCCCCACCCGGAAGCTCTGGAAAAGGTGTCCTCGTGAACGCGGAGAACGCGGAGAAGATCAGAATTCATTGTTTCGGGCTGCGGACGGCCCTGCGCGGTGCGGTGGCGGACGCGATCCGACGGTCCCCGATCCTCGACGCGGTGGAATCCCCCGCGGAAGCGGACGCGATCCTGGTGGACGGGTGCTTCCACGAAGCCGAGGGGGGCGGGCCGCCGTCTCCCGCCCAATTCCCGGGAATTCCGTGGATCGTGCTCTCGGTGCCGGCCGGCGACCGGGCACCCGGGGGCTCCTTCGCGGCCGAGGTGGCCGGCCGGGAGGCCGCCCTGATCGGGGAGACGGAACGGTGGTGTGTCCTGCGGTGCGCCGCCTTCGGTGAGGAGCTCGCCTGGAGCACCCGTTACGAGACCGCGGGAGCGCTGTACACCGCCTGGCAGCCCGAGGGGGCCCCCTGGGTGGCCGTGGCCGATGTCGTCTCCCTCGTGGAACGCGTCCTGGTCTCGAACGACCGCTGGGGGTCCGCCTTCGACGTCACCGGACCGGCGGTGGTGTCCCTCCCCTCCGCCTGCGAGATGTTGGAGGAGGTTCACGGCCGCCCCGTGCCGTACGTGCAACTCGACGAGGGCACCCTCGCCGAGGCGATGGAGCAGGTGGGATTCGACCCCCGGTACGCGGCCGAGCGCGCGGGCTACATGGTGTGGACCACCTCCGAGCCGTGCCGGGCCCTCTCCCCGGTGCTCGAACACGCGCTGGGAAGGCCCCCGGCGGCGCTCGCGGATTACCTGGTGACGGCGGCCCGCTCGAGCATCGCCGTCTCCGGTTGACGGCCGCCTCCCGCACGACGGTCGGAACGCCGGGCACGGGGTCGGCGGAGACGGAACACAGGGACGAAGGAAGGCGTGGAACAGTGACCACCACGGATCGAACCGATCGGACCCGGGATTCCAACGGCGCGGTGTTCCCCTCCGGGGAGGGACATCGCAGGTGGTTGGTGAACACCGAGGCGCGCCTGCTCGGCCGGGGCGATGATCTCCTGGTGCGCAGGGGCGGATTGGTCTCCCGCTGCTCGGGCGCGGGCATCCGCCCGTTCGTCACCGCGTTGTTGGGCAACGCGGTGGAAGGACTCATCGACATCGATCCGCAGACGGTGGACCCGCGGCAACTGGCCCGCTTCGAACAGCTGATGGCCCAGTTGGTGACCGCCGGTCTGCTGGTGGAGCTGGAGAGCACCGAGGAACCCCCCGGCCCCGTGGTGATGGGGCTGTGGCAGCGGGGGGCGGACGCGGTGGAACGCTCCGTGGTCGCGGAGCGGTTGCGCACCCGGGCGGTGCGGGTACTGGGGACCGGCCCGTGGGCCGACCGGCTGCGCGACGCGCTGAAGGAGGCGGGCGCCGTCCTGCTGGACCCGGAGGACGGGCAGGAGGCCGCGGTGACCGTGGTCCCGGGAACCCACGAACGCGATCCGCGCCTCGTGGAGTGGAACGAGCGCTCGCTGGCCGAGGGCCGGGGCCGGCCGTGGCTGGCCGTCACCCCCTTCGACGGGGAGTACGCGACGGTGGGCCCCTGGATCGTCCCCGGCGAGTCCGCCTGCTACCACTGCTACCTGTTGCGCCGTGCCGCCACTTTCCCGGATCGTGCCGTCTCCCCGGACCTGTCGGAGGCCGAGGCCGAGGGCCCCATGACGGACGCCTCCCCCCGGTATCCCGGGTTGCGGGCGGTGCAGGTCGGTCTGGTCGTGGACCGGGTGCTCGAATTCATCGGTTTGGACGACCACAGCGGGCAGGCCGTTCCGGGCGGGTTGACCACCGTGACCGCCCGCCCCGAGGGCATCGGCATCGAACGCCACCGGGTCCTGCGGGTGCCGAGGTGCGAGAGCTGTTCCCCGGCCACCGGCCGGGGGTACCCACAGGTCTGGTTCGCCGCCGCGGACGACCCGGCGCACTCCCCCACCCACCAACCGGGCGGGGAGTCCGACCACGGGACGCGCGACACCGGAGCGGTTCCGGGAGGTGCGGGGGCGTGAGCACCGCCATCGAACCCCTCGCTCCCGCCCCCGCCGTCGGCTGGACCTCGACCGCGGACGCGGAACGCGTCATGTCCGTCTACGCCTCGCCGCTGGTCGGCATCGTTCAGCGGCTCTTCGAGCGGGTGCGCGACACCGACGAGTTGCACGCCTTCTCCATCGGCAGCGAGGCCTGTGACTCCCGGGCCCTCGTGGGTACGGCGTGCAACATCAACAACGGTGGGGGCGGCACCTCGCCGGTGGAGGCGCGTCTGGCGGCGATCGGTGAGGCGGTGGAACGCTACAGCGCGGCCTGGGTGCCCTTCGACGCGCTGCGTTACGGAACGCACCGGGAGTTGACCCGCTCCGGGTCGCACTGCCTCTCCCCGGCGGATTTCACCCCCTTCGCCGACTGGCAGTACGAACGCCCGGGCAGCCGGTTCGTCCCCTTCACCCCCGACACGCCGCTGCCCTGGGTGGAGAGCCGACGGCTGGCCGACGGGGCCCCCGTGTGGATCCCCGCCCAACCGGTCTACCTGCGGGGCGACCTGATGGACCGGCACCCCATCGCCTACCCCACCAGCAACGGCCTGGCCTACGGAAGCACTCCCGACGAGGCCCTGGTCGGCGGCATCCTGGAGCTGGTGGAGCGGGACGCCGTCATGCTCGCCTGGTACCGGAATCTGTCGTTGCCGCTGATCGACGTGGAGGCCGACCCCGAGCTGCGGGAGTACTTCCGGCGCCACGTGCACCCCACCGGGCTGGACGTGTCGCTGGTGGACCTGAGCGTCTTCAGCGGTGTTCCGGTGGTCCTGGCGGTCGTCCGCAACCGGGAGCCCGGATGCGCGCCGCTGGGTCTGGGGGCGGCGGCTTCCGGCAGTCCCGTACGGGCCGCCGTGAAGGCCACGGCGGAAGCCGTCAACACCCGCACCTGGGCGGCGATCAAGCTCCGGGAGGGAGTCCTGGTGGACCCACGGGGGAACTTCGAGGAGACGGTGGTGGACTTCGACGACCACATCGCCCTGTACTCACGGCCCGACCTGATACCGGCGACCGCCTTCCTGGATTCCTCCCCCCTGCGTTCGACACCGGCGTCGATGCCCTCGCTGCCCTCCGACTCGCCGGGTGAACTGCGGGACGCGCTGGTGGATCTCCTCTCCGGGGGCGGGGCGCCGGGCGGGACGGCGGTGGACCTGTACGCCGTGGACGTCACCGCGCCCGACGTACGGGAGGCCGGTGGCCACGTGATCAAGGTCTTCTCCCCCCAGCTCCAGGCACTGGACGCGGGCTACGCCCGGAGGTACCTGGGCAATCGGCGGCTGCGGGAGAGGCCCGTCGAGCTGGGTCTGATCGAGCCGGGGGACGAGGGGTTCAACCCTCTCCCCCATCCGTTCCCGTGACGGACGGGGGCGTTTCGGCGAAGGTCCCGCGGGACGTGCGGGAGCCGCAGGAGAGGAAGGCACAGGCGTGACGGACGAGAGGGTCGACACGTCCAACCTGGTGGACATCGTCTACCGGGGAGGGATCCCCGGCCGGGACGACCCGGCGGAGAACTACTTCGAGGCATCCAAGCTGTATCCGTCCTCCGTGCCGTGGGACCTGCCCGGTATGGCACTGCTGGAACGCAACGAGCACATTCGGGCCATGACGGCGCGGTCCACCCGGCGGCACCCCGGCCGCCCGACGGTTCCGCTCCCCGAGCCCGCCCCGTTGGGGATCGGCCTGGCCGAGGCCCTGGAGGCGCGCCGCAGCACGACCGTCGGTTTCGGCGAGGGCGAGATCGGTTTCCCCGTGGTGGCGGGCCTGCTGGTGCGCTCCTACGGCATCAGCGGGTCCCTGGGAGGGCACTCCCTGCGCCCCGCCCCCTCCGCGGGGGCCCTGTATCCGCTGGACATCCACGTGGTCCCGGGCCGGGTCCCCGGGCTGCGGACGGGAGGGCGCTACCACTTCGACCCGTTCCGCCGCACGCTCTCCGACCTGGGTGACGTGGATCCCGGCGCCCTGCACGCCTCGTTGAACACACAGGACCTCGACGAACTGCCCGCCCTGACCCTGATCATCTCGGCCGCCTTCTGGCGTTCACGGTTCAAGTACGGCCAGCGGGCCCTGCGCTTCGCGCTCATGGAAGCGGGCCACGTGGCCCAGAACCTGCTGCTCGTGGCGGCCGGTCACGGCCTGGCCTCCCGCCCCATCGGCGGCTTCTTCGACTCGGCCCTCACCGAGGAACTGCCCGATCACAACGGTGTCGACGACGCCCCCCTCTACGCCCTGCTGTTCGGCGTGCCGAAAGCCTGACGGTGTGGTACGCGCTCTGGTTCCTCCTGGTCACGGGCCATCTGGCGCTGCCGTGGGCGATGAGGGCGTTCGCCCGCGGCGGCGGCCGGCTCCGGTGGGCCGACCCCCTCCGGCGGCGTGCCGTGGACCTGTACGGGACGATCACCATCGCGCTGGCCGCGGCGGCGGTCGCCGGGATGGTCGCGGCACCCGGGGAGGTGACGGCCGGCTTTCCCGGCGTCCTGCCGTCGGTACCGTCGACCACCGGGATGCCGTGGTCCCTCGGCCCCGCCCTCGTCTGGGTGGGTGTCGGAGCGGTGATCGGCGTCCTGATCCCGTCGCTGGCGGCTCGCGCGGCGGGACGCCCGCGTCACCGCACCCGTGGCCTCCCCCCGCGTGCCCTGCGGATATCCGCCTGCGCCGCGGCGGAGGAGGTGATCTGGCGCCTGGTGGCGACCGGGGCGCTGATCCACGCCGGCATGTCGCCGGTGGTGGCCGCCGCCGTGTGCGTGCCGGCCTTCGCCTCGCTGCACGTACCCCGGCACGGGCGCCGGGTCCTCGTCTACCAGCTCGCCTTCGGCGCGGTACTGGCGCTGACGGCGGCCCTCGGCGGGGTCCTCGCGGCGGCGGTCTGTCACGCCGCGCACAACCTCCGGCTGGCCGGCACCACGGCGGTCCGTCCGCGGCCCCGGCCCACCGCCCCCGTCCGGTTGCCGTCCTCGGGCACCTGGTGAGGGGCCCCGCGGGACCCGCCGTTCCCGCCGCGCCCCCGTTCCCGCCGCGCCGTTCAGTCGTGGATCGGGGGAAGGATGCCGCGGGCCATGGCCGTGGTCACCGCCGCCGTGCGGTCCGAGACGCCGAGCTTGGAGAAGATCTTGAGCAGGTGGCTCTTGACGGTCGCCTCCCCGATCGAGAGCCGCCGACCGATCTGCGCGTTGGCGCAGCCGCGGGCGACCAGTTCCAGGACCTGTACCTCCCGGGCGGTCAGCGCCTCCTCACGGGGTGCCCGCAGGTGGTCGACCAGCCGGGTCATCATGCGGGGCGCGAGCACGGTCTCCCCCCGGGCCGCGGCGTGCAGGGCCGCGACCAGGTTCCGGCGCGGGGTGTCCTTGAGGAGGTACCCGGCGGCCCCCGCCTCCACCGCCCGCACGATGTCGCGGTCGGAGTCGTAGGTGGTCAGGATGAGAACCCGGACCCCGGGATCGACGCGACCGATCTCGGCGGTGGCGCCCGCGCCGTCGAGGTCGGGCATCCGGAGGTCCATCAGGACCACGTCGGGGCGCAGCCGCGTGGTGGCCTCGACGGCCTCGCGTCCGGAGGCGGCCTCCCCGACCACCTCCACGCTCTCCTCGGGCGCCAACATGCCGCGCAGCCCTTCCCTCACCACGGGGTGGTCGTCCGCCACGAGGACGCGCAGGGGGCGGTTCACGGGATCACCACCCGCACGTGCGTTCCGGCGCCGGGCGCACTGGTGACCATGAGTTCTCCCCCCACTTCCGCGATGCGGGCCCGCATGCCCGCGAGTCCGAAACCCCGGGTCTTCCCGGGAGCGAACCCGCGTCCGTCGTCGATGATGTCCAACACGGTGCCGCGCGCGTCGGAACGCAACGAGACCGTGACACTCTCCGCTCCGGCGTGACGTCCGATGTTGGCCAGGCTCTCCTGGGTGGAACGCACCAACACGATCCGTTCATTGGGTGTCAGGCGGTCCTCGAAGGCCTCCGTGTGGACGGTGCAGCGCAGACCGGTCACCTCGCACTGGCGTTCCACCAATCGCCGGACGACCGCGTCGAGGTCGTGTTCGGCGAGCACCCCGGGTTGTCCGGCGGCGACCAGGGCACGGGCCTCGGCCAGATTCTCCCGTGCCGTCCGCTCCGCCAACTCCAGTTGACGGCGCGCCAGCCCCGGATCGGAGTCGAGGGCGGCGTCCGCGGCCTGCACCAGCATGACCAGACTGGTGAAGCCCTGGGCCAGGGTGTCGTGGATCTCCCGGCTCATCCGCTCGCGTTCGACCATGGCTCCCTCCAGACGATGCGCCGCCGCCAGTTCGGCCCGCGCGTCGCGCAGGTCCTCGATCAACCGCGCCCGTGCCCGCTCCTGTTCCGCCTGCTTCCGGATGAGGCGGCCGACCTCGTTGCCGATGAGGAAGGAGCTGACCGTGCTGCCGAGCACGAGGACGGTCGCCATCCGGTCCGGTGGGGTGTGGACGAGCACCGCGGCCCCGCAGGCCGCCGTCACCGCCGCGACGGTCACGGTCGCGAGCCACAGGCGTCGCAGCATCCAGAAGGCGTGCGCGTACAGCACGATCAGCAGCACGGCGGAGAAGGGGGAGGTCAACACCAGAACGACGAGCAGCGTCCCCGCCCCGCCCAGCCAGGCCATGGCGCGGGCGTCGCGCCCCGTGCCCGGGGCCCGGACCAGGGGGACGGCGGTGAGGGCGTACCAGAGGGCGAGAACGAGCAGCAGGAGGTACCCGTACCAGGGCACCCGGTCGACCGCCAGGACACCGGTGACCAGGAGGAGGGCGGCGGCGGAGGTGAGGTGGAACTCCCGCTCCTCGCGCGCCCGCCGCGCGGCAGGGTCGTCCTCCCGCCCCTCCCC
>NZ_VKHS01000619.1 GCF_014141525.1 Streptomyces calidiresistens | reverse complement strand
GTCCCTCCCGCCCCCGGGGAGGGACGACGACGGCACATCCATCACCACCCCCACGATTTCCGATCACGTGATGAGAGGTCCGCCATGCGAAAATTCCCCGTCGCGGTGACCGCCGCCCTGGTCGCCGTCGGGCTGCTGACCGCCCCGACGACCTCGGCGGCCGGGCCCCCGCCCCCCACCGAGTCGTCCGCCGCGCCGGCGACCGCCGAGTTCCAGAAGGTGACGCTCAACGCCTCTCCCGGCGAACCCATCGACCTCGCGGTGCTCCCCGACGGCCGGGTCCTGCACACCACCCGCGACGGCCGGGTGTGGCTGCACGATCCCGCCACCCGACTCAACACCCTGGCCGCCGAGTTGGACGTCTACACCCACGACGAGGAGGGCCTTCAGAGCATCGCCGTCGACCCCGGCTTCGACGGCCGGGACAACCGCTGGGTCTACCTCTTCCACGCGCCCCCGCTCGACACCCCCGTGGACGACCCCTCCACCCCCGGCGTCAACGAGGGTGCCGCGCCCGACGTGGGCACCGACGAGGACTGGGAACGCTTCGCCGGCGTCACCCGCCTCTCCCGCTTCGAACTCGTCGGGAACACCCTCGACCTCTCCACCGAACAGGCCATCCTCGACGTCGAGGCCGACCGGGGCATCTGTTGCCACGTCGGCGGCGACATCGTCTTCGACAGCGTGGGCAACCTCTACCTCTCCACCGGTGACGACACCAACCCCCACGCCTCCGGCGGCTACGTCCCGATCGACGAGCGCCCCGAACGCAACCCCTCCTACGACGCGCAGCGCACCTCCGCCAACACCGACGACCTGCGCGGCAAGGTCCTGCGCATCACGGTGGGGGAGGACGGCTCGTACACGATCCCGGAGGGCAACCTCTTCGCTCCGGGCACCGAGGGCGCCCGTCCCGAGATCTACCTGATGGGCCTGCGCAACCCGTTCCGGATGGAGATCGACCCGGTGACCGACGACCTCTACGTCGCCGACTACTCACCGGACGCCCGCACCCCCAGTCCCACCCGCGGACCCAACGGACACGGCAAGTGGTTCGTCGCCCGCGCGGCCGGCAACCACGGATGGCCGTACTGCATCACCCCCTCGATGCCCTACCACCACTGGGACTTCGCCACCGGAACCGACCGGGGGGCCTTCGACTGCGACGCCCCCGTCAACACCTCCCCGCGGAACACCGGGCTGACCGAGCTGCCGCCGGTGGAACAGCCCGAGGTGTGGTACCCCAACAATGTCTCGCCGCTCTTCCCCGGTCTGGGCAGCGGCGGCATCGGCCCGATGGCCGGACCGGCCTACGCCTTCGACCCGGCGACGACCCGGGGCCGCGCCCCCGTCGCCTGGCCCGAGCACTACGACGGCGTCCCGCTGTTCTACGAGTTCACCCGCAACTACCTCAAGGGCTTCCACCTCGCCGGGGACGGCATGCCCGGAAGCGGAGGGGTGCCCGGGGGCATCGAGGCCATCGAGGACGTCGTCCCCGGAATGCCCTTCTCCGCCCCCATCGACATGGAGTTCGGTCCCGACGGCGCGCTGTACGTGTTGGAGTACGGCCGGGGGTACTTCCAGGAGAACCCCGACGCGGAGCTCTCCCGCATCGACTACATCGGGCCGGGCGGCAACCACACCCCGATCCCCGTGGTCTCGGCGGACGTCACCCGCGGCGAGGAGCCGTTGACGGTCTCCTTCTCCTCGGCGGGCACCACGGACCCCGACGGCGACCGCCTGCGCCACGAGTGGGACTTCGACTCCGACGGTCGGATCGACTCGCGCGCGGCGAACCCCGTGCACACCTACACCGAGCCCGGCGTGCACACCGCCACCCTGAAGGTCACCGACATCGGCGGCCGGCACCGCGGGAAGTCGGCCTCGGCCGAGATCGACATCACCGTCGGCGCGAACGGGGCCCCCGTGGTCACCTTCCTGCGACCGACCCCGGAGCTGGACTTCGCCTTCGGCGACACCGTGGAGTACGAGGTGGAGGTGACCGACGACCAACCGGTCGACTGCGCCCGGGTCACGGTGACCTACATCCTGGGCCACGACGACCACGGCCACCCCATGTCCACGGCCTCGGGCTGCACCGGTTCCTTCGTCACCACCGTCCCCGAGGGACACGACGTCGAGGAGGACAACCTGAGGGCGGTCTTCGTCGCCTCCTACACCGACCCCGGGTTGAACGGCCTGCCCCCGCTGACCGGGAGCGCCGAGGTCGTCCTGCTGCCCACCGGCTGATCGGGTCGGTGGGGCCCGGGCCGCGGGTCCGCCCGCCCGGAACGCCGGCGTTCCGGGCGGGCGGACCCGCCGCCGGCGGGTCTACTCGAAGATTTCCGGATCGCCGGCGCCCCGCCGCACCACCTCGGCCACGCCGTCGGAGAAGTCGACGACCGTCGTCGGCTCGGTGCCGCAGTCCCCGGAGTCCAGCACCGCGTCCACCGCGTGGTCCAGCCGCTCCTTGATGTCCCATCCGATGGTCAGCGGCTCCTCCTCGCCCGGCAACAGCAGCGTGCTGGAGAGCAACGGCTCGTCCAGTTCGGCGAGGAGGGCCTGCGCGACCGTGTGGTCGGGGATCCTGACCCCGACGGTCTTCTTCTTCGGGTGCAGCATCCGGCGGGGGGCCTCGCTCGTCGCGGGCAGGATGAAGGTGTAGCTGCCCGGGGTGGCGGCCCGCACGGTGCGGAACACGGCGTTGTCCATCCGCGCGAACTGCCCCAGCTGGGCGAAGTCCCGGCACACCAGGGTGAAGTGGTGCCGGTCGTCCAGGCGCCGGATCTCCCGGATGCGGTCCAGCCCCTCCTTGTTGCCGGGGTGGCAGCCCAGCGCGAAGCAGGAGTCCGTCGGGTAGACCACCAGGCCCCCGGACCGGATGATCTCCACCACCTGACCGATCACACGGCGTTGCGGGTTGTCCGGGTGCACGTCGAAGTACTTCGCCATGCGCCGAGCCTACGACCGCGCCCCGTCGCCGCCGGCCACGACCCGCGCGGAACCCGAACCGGTGTTCAGCGCGCGTCCGCCGCTCCCGGCGGGACCACCGCGCGCAGCGCCTCGCCCACCGCCCGCACCGCCGGGTGCTCCGCCGCCCCCCGCCGGTGCGCCAGGAGGGTCCGGCGCCGGATCGGCAACCGCTCCCATACGACGTCGGACGGGGCGCCGTCGCGGACCGTCGCGGGGAGCAGGGCCACCCCCGCCCCGATCGCCACCAGACCGAGAACGGTGTCGAAGTCGTCCACCCGGTGCCGGATCCGGGGCTCGAAACCCGAGGCGCGACAGACCCGGACCGTCATGGCGTGGCAGAGCGTTCCCGGCGTGGCGGTGATCCACGGGAAGGTGTCCCACCGCCGGGGCACCGGCCCCGCGTCATCCCCCTCCCCAC
>NZ_VKHS01000618.1 GCF_014141525.1 Streptomyces calidiresistens | reverse complement strand
GGGCAGGCCGGGGACGGGCGGCGGCAGGACGGGCGAGGCATCGGTGACCTCGATCCGGACCCCACCGCGATCCTGGACGAGAACCAGGCGGAGACGGAACCCGTGGCCCGGGGCGCGGCCGGGGACCCGGGCGTGGCGGGCGGCGTTGGCGGCGAGTTCGCCCACCAGCAGCGCGACCGTGCCCGACACCTCGGAGGACGGCGGGAAGCCCTCGGCGGCGAGGTGCCCCACGGCGTATCGGCGGGCGGACCGGGCGCCCTCCGGGGTGGCGGGAAACGCCGCCGAGGCGGCCGGGCGCGACGGGAACACCGAGGCGCCGGTGGGTGAGTCGCGTTCGGTGAGGCTCGGCCCCGGGCCTGGTGAACCGGGCAGGATGCTCGTTCGCTCGTTCGGGTCATCTTCGGGTGACGGCATCGCCTTTGGCACGGAATTGGTCCTTCATGGGTGGTGCCGGTGCGCAGCGTGCGTGCGCGGTGACCTTCCGTCTTCAGGTTTCGGCAGGAAAGCCCGGGTGCGGAAGGGGAGAGGGCCTTACGCCCGGGCGCGTAAGCGCCGGGAGACGGGAGTGGAGTCATGGCGAAGGAGATCGACCCGCGTTCCTCGATGGCGGCGCTGTTCGGCGCCCGGGTGCGCAAACTCCGCACGGCGGCCGGGCTGACCCAGGCCGAGCTGGGTCGCCGGGCCTACGTGGTCGACTCGCGGATCACCCAGATCGAGCGGGCGTGCGGCGCCCGCCCCACGCTGGAACTCGCCCGCGCCCTGGACGAGATCCTCGGTGCGGACAGCCTGTTGACCGACCTGTGGCCGTACGTCTACCGCGAGACCTTCCCCGACTGGTCCCGGGCGTTCATGGAGTACTCGGCGAGGGCGGTGAGGATCCATCAATACGCCGCGCACGTGGTACCGGGTCTGTTGCAGACCCCCGACTACGCCAGGGCCGTGCTGAGCAGAGGGCGTTCGCTGCGCGATGAGGCGCACCTCAACGAACGGTTGACCGCCCGATTGCGACGCCAGGAACGCTTTCGGGAGCCGGACCAACCCGAGCTGTGGTTGGTGTTGGACGAAGCGGTGCTGCGACGTCCGGTCGGCGGACGGAAGGTCATGCGGGCTCAGTTGGAGCGCCTGTTGGAAGCGGCCCGCGATCCCCGGGTGACCTTGCAGGTCCTCCCTTTCGACCAGGGCGAACACGATTCCATGGGGGGCTCCCTCACGGTGTTGACCCTCCCGGATCGGACCGAGATCGCCTATACGGAAGGCGCGGATTACGGCCAACTCATCGAGGATCCGTCCGAGGTCGGCCTCTACTCGTTCCTCTACGATCGGTTGCGGGCAGTAGCTTTGCCGCCACTCATGTCACTCGACATGATCCGATCCGCGATGGAGGACGATCACAGTGGAGCGAGTTTCCCGTCCCGGTATCAGCGCCGGCGGTTGGCGCAAAAGCAGCTACAGCAATCAGGAGGGTGGCGATTGCGTCGAGGTGGCCGGCGGGATTCCGGGGGTGGTGCCGGTGCGTGACAGCAAGGCGCCGGCCGGTCCGGTCCTCGGTTTCGCCGCCCCCGCGTGGAGGGCTTTTCTCGGAGAGTTGAGCGATGACGCCAGGCGTTGAGGCGGGGAGTGGGGCCCTCGCCGGAGGGGTTCACCGGCCCGATCCGTGCAGTCCGGCGTGGCGCAAAAGCAGCTACAGCAATCAGGCGGGTGGCAATTGCGTCGAGGTGGCCGGCGGGGTTCCGGGGGTGGTGCCGGTGCGTGACAGCAAGGCGCCGGCCGGTCCGGTCCTCGGCTTCGCCGCCCCCGCCTGGACGGCCTTCGTCGGTGAGATGAAGAAGTCCCGCCGCTGAGTTCCGAGGACCCCGTCGGGGCGGGGTCCGGAAGAGGTGTGCGCACGGCGACGGCCGCCCGCCGGGTCCGGATCCCGGTGGACGGCCGTCGCGGGGCCCCGGCCAAAGCGGCGGGTGCCCGGAAGCAGTGGGGTCAGACGCGCCCGAAGAACATGCTGCCGGGGGCCTCCGGGTCGTGCGAGAGGAAGTGCTCGCGGACCGCGCGGATGAACTCGTGGCGCGAGATCATGCCGTCCCCGTCGGTGTCCAGCCGGGTGAACATCTCCATGGCGTCGGGGGTCTCGCTCATCCGCACGTCCCGCAGGAAGCGGACGAACTCGTCCCTGCCGATCTCGTTGTCACCGTTCACGTCGAGGACATCGAAGATCGCGTGACCGCCGCCCTCGGTCACGTTGAGCCGGCTGGTGTCGACGACCGCGAGGCGGTTGGCCATGACGAACTGGTCCTTCGTCAGCCGGTCCGAGTCCACGCCCGCGTGACGCAGCAGCTCCAGCCAGTAGATCTGGTAGAAGGTCTGGAGCGCCCGGGCCCGGCGGTCGTTCCGGTCGAGGCGGTAGGCCTGGATGTAGCGGTCGGCGAGCTGCTGGTAGTCCGTCCAGTCCAGGTGTCCGTCGTGGTTGGCGTCCATGGCGTCGAACTCGCGCTCGAGCTTGAGGGTGATGACGTCCTGCGCGGTGGTGGTCATGGGCCGGGTCCTTCCGTGGGTCCGTCTCGCGGCTCCCCCAGCATCGGGACGGAATCCCCCGGATCGGGGATCGGCCACGTCCATGTCACCCGATGTGGTGCTCGTCCTCGTCCGTTGGGCCCACATCGCATGCCGATGACCCGGCACCGGGACGGGGCTCCCGCAGGTCGAAGAGGAGGCGCACACGGCCGAATTGGCCGGGCGCGCCCCCCGGGGCCGGTCGCGGCCCGACCTCACCCGGCCCGGTTCGGGCGCCGTTCGGCGGCCAGGACCGCCAGGGAGACCAGCGCGGCGGCGGTGGTGCCGGCGGCCATGACGCCGCCCCGCGACCGCCGGGACATCACCGAGCGGGACGAGCGGGCGGAGAGCAGCGAGGCGGTGCTCAGCCAGGACCCGACCGACAGGATCGACAGCGCGGAACCGACGGAGCCCACCGACAGGAACGACCCCACCGACCCGATGGACAGCGCCGAGCCGGTGGATCCGATCGAGAGCACGGAATCCCTGGACCACAGGGAGAGCACCGAGTCCGTGGAGCCGACGGAGAGCACGGAATCGCGGGAGCGGACGGATCGGACGGAGTCGATGCTTCCGGAGCGACGGGCATCGGCGCGCGAGGGTTTCGACATGACGCCATCGTGCCCCCGGGGGCCGGTTCGCGCAGCCCGGCGCGAGCCCCTCGCGTGCGTGTCCCGCCGGGGCGGGAGGATGGTCGGGGTCGGGAGGGTCCCGGCGGGAGAGGGAGCGGCATGGCGGCGGACGGCATCGCGATCGGACCGGCGGCCCGGGCGGCGGACGCCCCCGTGCGGGCGAACGAGCCGGGTCTGGAGGAGCTGCGCGGGCGGGTCGCGGAGGCGGTGCGCGAGGGC
>NZ_VKHS01000617.1 GCF_014141525.1 Streptomyces calidiresistens | reverse complement strand
GACGACGGCGCCGGGCTCCCGCCGCCCGACCCCCGGGAGATCGTGTCTCACCCATCGGGCGGCGGGCGGATGGCCCCGGCGCGACCCCGTAACCTGGCGGTGTGACCGTGAACGCTGAGAGCAGCACATCGACCGCCTCCTCCTGGCGCGACCTCCCCGCGGCGCAGCAGCCCGAGTACCCGGATTCCGAGGCCCTGCGCGAGGTGACCGCGGACCTCGCCGGGTATCCGCCCCTCGTCTTCGCCGGCGAGTGCGACCAACTGCGCAACCGCCTGGGAGCCGTCGCCCGGGGCGAGGCGTTCCTGCTGCAGGGCGGCGACTGTGCCGAGGCATTCGACCAGGTGAGCGCGGAGCACATCCGCGCGAAGCTCAAGACGCTGCTGCAGATGAGCGCGGTGCTCACCTACGCCGCCGCCGTTCCGGTGGTCAAGGTCGGTCGCATCGCGGGTCAGTACTCCAAGCCCCGTTCGAAGACCACCGAGGTCCGCGACGGCGTGGAGCTGCCCTCCTACCGGGGCGACTCGGTGAACTCCCCGGAGTTCACCCCCGAGGCCCGCACCCCGGACCCGGAGCGGCTGCGCCGCATGTACCACTCCTCGGCGGCGACGCTGAACCTGGTGCGCGGGTTCACCACCGGTGGCTACGCCGACCTGCGCCAGGTGCACGCCTGGAACCAGGACTTCGTGCGCAACTCCGCCTCCGGTCGACGGTACGAGGCGCTGGCCCGGGAGATCGACCGTGCGCTGAGCTTCATGAAGGCGTGCGGCGCGGACCCGGCCGAGTTCCACTCGGTGGAGTTCTACGCCTCGCACGAGGCGCTGCTGCTGGACTACGAGGCGGCGCTCACGCGCGTGGACTCCCGCACCGGCAAGCTCTACGACGTCTCCGGGCACATGATCTGGATCGGTGAGCGCACCCGGCAGCTGGACGGCGCGCACATCGAGTTCGCCTCCCGGGTGCGCAACCCGGTCGGCGTCAAGCTGGGCCCGACCACCACGCCGGAGGAGGCCCTGGCCTACATCGACCGTCTGGACCCGGACCGCGAGCCCGGACGGCTCACCTTCATCACCCGGTACGGGGCGGGGAGGATCCGCGACCTGCTGCCGGAGCTGGTGGAGAAGGTCACCGCCTCGGGGGCGCGACCGGTGTGGGTGTGCGACCCGATGCACGGCAACACCTTCGAGGCGGCCTCGGGCCACAAGACCCGGCGCTTCGACGACGTGCTGGACGAGGTCAAGGGCTTCTTCGAGGTCCACAAGTCGCTGGGCACCCACCCGGGCGGCATCCACGTGGAGCTGACCGGTGACGACGTCACCGAGTGCGTGGGCGGCGGCGACGAGATCTTCGTCGACGACCTGCACCAGCGCTACGAGACGGCCTGCGACCCCCGGCTGAACCGAAGCCAGTCGCTGGACCTGGCCTTCCTGGTGGCGGAGATGTACCGCGATCAGTGAGGCGGCCGGCCCGTCGAGGGGCCGAACGCCCGAACGCCCGAACGCCCGGGGCGCGGATCACTGTGATCCGCGCCCCGGGCGCTTTCCGCCGCAGCGCGATTCCCGCCGACCCGGGGGTAAGGTAAGGTTTACCTCACTGCCGGGATCCGTCGGATTCCGGAGCCCGCCGTACCGCCGGTTTCCGGCCCGACCCCCGCGAGGTGACGGTGTTCGTCTGCTCGTGCTTCGGTGTCACCGAACAGCAGGTCCGCGAACACGCCGCGGCCGGCGCCTGCACGCCCCGGCAGATCGCCTCGGCGAGCGGGGCCGGCACCGACTGCGGTTCGTGCGTGCGGCGCATCCAGGGCATCCTCGGGCGCGGGTGCCCGCGACGGGAGGCCCCGGGCGCCGTCGTGGCGCCGGTGTCCTCCGCGGGGCCCTCCCCGGAATCGGTGATCCCGGGCCTGCCGGCCGTCGCGCCGGCCCGCCCGCTGCCGGTCGCGGCCTGAGGCGGTTCGCCCGCGGCGGATCACCCCGGCCCGGGGTGGCTCACGCCTCCGCGGGCTGCTCGATCTGCTGGGCGATGTAGAGCGGTTCGCCGAGCTTCTCGATCAGCTCCAGCTGGGTGTCGAGGTAGTCGATGTGGTGCTCCTCGTCGGCGAGGATCGACTCGAAGATGTTGGCCGAGGTGATGTCGCCCTTGGCACGCATCACCTCGATGCCCCGGCGCAGCCGGTCGATGGCCTCGACCTCGATCTCCCGGTCGGCGCGGAACATCTCGCTCACCGTCTGCCCCACCCGGACGTGGAAGAGCCGCTGGTAGTTGGGCAGCCCGTCCAGGAAGAGGATCCGGTCGGTGAGCACCTCCGCGTGCTTCATCTCGTCGAAGGACTCGGCGCGGGTGTACTTGGCCAGCTTGGTCCAGCCGTTGTTCTCCTGCATCTTCGCGTGCAGGAAGTACTGGTTGATCGCCGTCAGTTCGGCGGTCAGCTGCTCGTTCAGGAACTCGATGACCTCGGGGTCGCCCTGCATGACGAAGCGCTCCTTCCGGAAGCGGGGATCTCCGGCCTCTTCGCGCATCCTGACACCCCCCGCCGATCGCGTCCAGTAAGCAAAGCCTTACCGAAACGGGGGGGATTTCGCGCAATTCGTGACACTTTTCGGGCAATTCCGATCACGTTGGTGACGCGGAGTGGTGATCCGGGGTGCTCCGCCGCCGGGCTGCCCCGTGCCACCATGGAGTCATGGAGGGACCCGTGGAACGACCCGTGGAAGGACCCGCGGAAGGGCCGGGAGCGGGCCCTTGGGGGGTGTCCGACGAACCTCTGCCGCCGGGGCAGCGACCGGCCCGGGGCTGGCCGACCACCCACTACGGACCCGTGCCCCGCTTCCGGCCCGAGCGCTGGCGCTTCCGCGTCTTCGGGGCCACCGCCGACGGCGGACGGCGCGAGTGGGACCACGACGGGTTCACCGCACTGCCCCACCACACGGTCACGGCGGGACTGGACTGCGTCACCCGCTTCAGCGTCCCGCCCTGCGAATGGAGCGGCGTGGCCGCCCGCACCCTGCTGGACCTGGCTCCCCCCGCCCCGGAGGCGGAGCACGTCATGGTGTGGGCCGAGTACGGCTACGGGGCCAACCTCCGGATGTCCGACTTCGCCGGGGAACGCACCCTGTTCGCCACCCACCGGGAGGGGGAGCCCCTCACCGTCGAGCACGGCTTCCCGCTCCGGCTGATCGTGCCCGGGCTCTACGCCTGGAAGGGCCCCAAATGGGTGCGCGGCGTGGAGTACATGACCGAGGACCGGCGCGGCTTCTGGGAGGAACGCGGCTACCACAACCGGGGCGAGGTGTGGCGAGAGCAGCGCTACTCCCACCAGGAGGACCCGGGCGACGGGCCGGGATGACCACGGGATGACGGAGGGATGGCCGGAGTGGCCGATCCCCTCCCCGGCCGTCGCC
>NZ_VKHS01000616.1 GCF_014141525.1 Streptomyces calidiresistens | reverse complement strand
CCACCCACCCGGACCCCGCCGAGGAGGCCGGCACCACGGAGAGGGCACCTCGATGACCACCCTTCACGTCCGCGACCTCGTCAAGGACTACGCCCTGCGCTCCGGACTGCGCCGCTCCGTGCTGCGCGCCGCCGACCGGGTCTCCTTCACCCTGAGCCCCGGCCGCACCGTCGCGCTGGTCGGCGAGTCCGGCTCCGGCAAGTCGACGGTGGCGCGGATGATCGCCCGCCTGGAGCGGCCCACCGCCGGGACGATCACCGCCCTCGACGACACCGGTCGGACGGTTCCCGGCCGGGACTACCGACACCACGTGCAGATGGTCTTCCAGGACCCCTTCGCGTCCCTCAACCCCTTCCACACCGTCGAGCACCACCTGCTGCGGCCGCTCAGGCTGCACGGTCGGGTGCGGGACCGCCGGGAGGCGCGCGAGGCGGTCGAGCACCTGCTGGAGCGGGTGAACCTGGTCCCCGCCGCCGACATCGCCGCCCGCCGTCCGCACGAACTCTCCGGCGGCCAGCGGCAACGGGTGGCCATCGCCCGCGCCCTGGCACCGGGGGCCAGGGTGGTGATCGCCGACGAACCGGTCTCCATGCTGGACGTCTCGATCCGACTGGGCGTGCTCAACCTGCTGGCCCGCCTCCGCCGCGAGGAGGACCTCGCCCTGCTCCACATCACCCACGACCTGGCCACCGCCCGGCACTTCTCCGACGACATCCTCGTGATGTACCGGGGGCGGGTGGTGGAACGGGGCCCGGCCGACGCCGTCATCCTCGAACCGGCCCACCCCTACACCCGTCTGCTGGCCGCCGCCGCGCCGGACCCCGCGGCCCGCGGGCGCGCCCGGCGGATCACCGGCACCGAGCCCACCGGCGGCCCCCTCCCGCCGTCCGGACGCGGCTGCCATTTCCGGGACCGCTGCCCCTCCGCGATGGAGATCTGCTCGCGCACCCCCGAGCCGGTCGAGGTGACCCCCGACCGGTGGGCCGCCTGCTGGCTGCACACCGCCGAGGGCGGCGGCTCCCGTCCCCTCCGGAAGGCCGGCGCGACGGAGAAATGCCCTCCGGCGGGGAAGACCCCCTCCGGGGCCGATCCGGCCGGCGCCCCCGACCGGGACGCCCCGGGCTGATCCGTCGCGCCGGTCGCCCGGACGCCGCGGTTACGGTTCCCCGGCCGGGAGCGGGCGGGGGTCAGCCCTCCCCGTCACCCACGCGGTCGGCCCGCAGCAGCACCAGCCGTTCGGGGAAGAGCACCGGGGCCCGCACCCCCACTCGTTCCAGCGTCCGGCCGGTGAGCACGACCCCCTCCGGGGTCCACCACGGCAGCGGCTTGCCCCACCGGGCGGCGTTGCCGTCCGGGACGTCACCCGGCGGCTGCGGCCGGACCCGGTACCGGGCGTCCGGGTCCAGGCCGGGGAGACGCACCGGGGCGGGCGGGTACTGCTCGCCGGAGGCGATGGCCACCAGCGCGTACAGCGCCCGCGAGCCGTCCCGGGCGACCACCCCGTGCAGGCGGAAGGCCGGATCGGGGTGGTCGGCGTGCACGGCGGCGCCGGTGTGGAGCAGGTCGCGGTTCTCCTTGTACAGCGCGACCCACTCGGCCAGGCGCTCCCGCTCGGCCGGGGACGCGGCGGTCAGGTCCCACTCCACGCCGAAGTGACCGAAGAGCGCCGTGCCCGCGCGGAAGTCCAGCGGGTGGCGGCGATCGGTGGTGTGGCACAGCTCCGCGCCCACGTGGGTTCCCATCAGTTCGAGCGGGATGAGGGCGTTGGTCCAGCGTTGGATCTGTTGCCGCTCCAGGGCGTCGATGCAGTCAGAGGCCCACACCCGGTCGGTGCGCTCCAGGATCTCCAGATCCACCCGGGCGCCGCCGGAGGAGCAGGACTCGATCTCCAGTGTCGGGTGCCGGCGGCGCAGTTCGTCCATCAGCCGGTACGTCGCCGAGGTCTGGGCGTGGGTGCCGGCCCGTCCGGTGGGCGGCCGGCCGGCCTCCACCAGATCCCGGTTGTGGTCCCACTTCAGGTAGGCGATGGGGTATTCGTTCAGCAGGGCGTCCAGCCGACCGAGGATGTGGTCGAAGGCCTCCGGGCGGGTGAGGTCGAGCACCTGTTGGTGCCGGGCGGGGCCGGGCAGCCGTCCCCCGGTGGACATGATCCAGTCGGGGTGGGCACGGGCCAGGTCGGAGTCCTCGTTGATCATCTCCGGCTCCACCCACAGTCCGAACTCCATGCCCAGGCCGGTGACGTGGTCGATCAGCGGCCCCAGGCCGTCGGGCCACACCTCCGGGGAGACGTACCAGTCGCCCAGCGCGCGGCGGTCGTCGCGCCGACCGCCGAACCACCCGTCGTCCAGCACGAAGCGTTCGGCGCCGATGCCGGCGGCGGCATCGGCCAGGGCCCGCAGCCGGTCGAGGTCGTGGTCGAAGTAGACCGCCTCCCAGGTGTTGACCACCACCGGCCGGGGGCGGGAGGGGTGGTGCGGTCGGGCCCGCATCCAGCGGTGCAGTCGGTCCGACACCTCGTCCAGCCCGATGCCGTGGGAGGCGAACTGCCAGGGCGTCGTGTGGGATTCGCCCGGTTCGAGGATGCCCTCCCCGGAGAGCAGCAGTTCCCCCGAGCCGAGCAGCGAGACCGCGTGGAAGGTGCGCTCGGCGAAGGTGCGGTGGTTGCCGGACCAGGCGGTGTGGATCGCGTGGATCTCCCCGTGGCGGTTGCCGAAGCCGGCGGTTCCGACGGCGAACAGGTGGGCGCTGTCGTAGCCGGTCCGACCGGTGCGGTTCTCCCGCACCCGCAGCCCGTGACCGAAGGCGGTGCGCTGCGGACTGCGCTCGCGCAGGTGGTGGCCGGTGAAGTCGAGGAGTTCGACGGCCTCGGCGGGGACGGGGAGGGTGAGGTGCAGGGCCTCCAGGGTGAAGGGGGTGTCCGCGGTGTTGGTGAGCACGGCCCGCTGGCGCACCACGCCCTGCGGGGTCAGTTCCACGGTCAGTTCCAGGTCCAGGCCGGCCACCGGGTCCCCGGCCCGCACGGTCACCGTGCCCCCGCTCTCCCCGCCGGCCGGGTCGGTCGGTCCGGCCGTGACCCCGACCGAGCGGGTGCGGAAGGCGGTGGAGAAGTCGGTGCCGCCGGCGCGGTGGCCGACCAGGCCGGGGGTGCCCAGCCAGCCGGCGGACTGCTCGGGCAGCACCGACACCTCGACCGCTTCGTCGACGGAGAAGCCGATCGCCTGGGGGCGCAGGGCCAGGCGCAGCGCCTCGGCGTCGGCGGGATCCAGGGGACCGGGGTCGGCACCCCAGTGCAGGACCCGGGGGAGGGTGCCGCCCCCGACGTCCAGGACCAGCCCGACCCCGTCGGCGCGCAGGACGACGATGTCGTGGGTCGGGGGGAGGCTGCGGGAGGGAAC
>NZ_VKHS01000615.1 GCF_014141525.1 Streptomyces calidiresistens | reverse complement strand
TGTATAAGAGACAGGCTCCCGGACACCCGGGACGGCCGCCCACCCCTCCGGCCGATCGGACCCACCCGATCGGCCGGACGGGGTACCCGGGGAAGGACCGGGAACGCCGTCCCGCGGGTCGCTCGTTGCGCGGGCATGACCCCACGCGCCATCGGCTCCCTCTCCGTGCCCCCTCTGTGCCTGGGCGGCAACGTCTTCGGCTGGACCGCCGACGAGGACGAGTCCTTCGCCGTCCTCGACGCCTTCGTCGAGGGCGGCGGCACCTTCATCGACACCGCCGACTCCTACACCGCATGGGTGGACGGCAACTCCGGGGGAGAGTCCGAGACGATCATCGGTCGCTGGCTCGCCCGACACGCCGGCGGACGCCGCGACGAGGTGGTCGTCGCCACCAAGGTCGGCGCCCACCCCGACCGGCGCGGCCTGGCGCCGAAGAACATCCGGGCCGCCGCCGAGGACTCGCTGCGCCGACTGAACACCGACCGCATCGACCTGTACTACACCCACTTCGACGACGAGAGCGTCCCGGTCGGGGAGATCGTCACCGCCCTCGACGACCTCGTCCGCGAGGGCAAGGTCCGCGAGATCGGCGCCTCCAACATCTCCCCCGAGCGGCTGGCCGAGTCCCTGGAGTTCTCCGCCGCCGAGGGCAAGGCCCGCTACACCGCCCTGCAACCGCACTACAACCTGGTCAGCCGGGAGACCTACGAGGGGCCGCTGAGCGGGGTCGCCGAACGGTACGGTCTGGCCTGCGTGCCCTACTTCGCCCTGGCCCGCGGCTTCCTCACCGGCAAGTACCGGCCCGGCACCGAGGCCGTGGACAGCCCCCGCGCGGGGAAGGCCGCCGAGTACCTGGGGACCGCGCGCGGTCCCCGCGTGCTGGCGGCCCTCGACCGGGTGGCGGCGGCGCACGGCGTGGAACCGGCGACCGTCGCCCTGGCCTGGCTCGCCGATCGGCCCGGGGTCGCCGCGCCGATCGCCAGCGCCCGCCACATCGGGCAGCTGCCGCCGCTGCTCGCCTCACTGGACCTGCGGCTCACCGACGCGGAGCGGGAGGAGCTGACCGCCGCCTCCGAGCCGGGGGACACCGGGGAGGCCGGGGCGTCGGCGGAGCGGGGACGGGCGTGACCCCCCGACGGGACCGGTGACCGGCGCCCGACGGCCCGCCGCGGGCCCCCGGGCGTCCGCCCCGGGGAGACGCGGTCCGGGCGTTCGTCGTCCCCTGTTCACCTTCCGGGCCCCTCCGTGTTACGGACGGTCGGCCCGGCGGCGGGACGCTGGGGTCATGACGAAGCGCTGGGCAGGGCTGATGGGGCTGCGGGCCGGAAGCGTGGCCCGTGCCGAGGATCTGCTGACCGCGTGCGTGCGCGAGTGCGCGCGCCACGTCGCGGCGAGCGAGGACCGACCCGGGCCGGATCAGCGCCGGCTGGTCGCGGCGGTCGGCGAGCTCGTCGTGCGCCACACCGACCTGAGCCCCTCGCAGGACGACTGCTTCGAGGCGCTCCTGGAGGTCGGCCGTCGCGCGCTGGAGGCCGGGGAGGTGCGGTTGGCCCGGCGGCTGGCCGACTCCGCCGTCGCGCTGCGCAGCCGCAGCGCGGATGCGTGGAACCTGCGGGGGCGCGCCCTGGAGCGGTTGGGGCGCGGTTGGGAGGCGGAACAGGCCTTCACCCGCAGTCGCGGCCTCGGGGGCCGGGTGGTCCGGACGGCCGGCGTCTGACCCCGCGGCCGGTCCGGACGATCGGCGCGGCCCGGGAGCCGTGGTCGAGCGGCGGTGCCGGGCGCACGGGCGCACGGCGGGGGGGCGTCCCCGCCCCCCGGGGCGGGCGGTTCCCTGCGCACGGACACCGACGCGACCCCTTCGGGCGCGGCGGGGTCAGGCCGGGGGACGCGCCGCCTGGGCCTCCACGAGGGCGGCGCCGCGCAGCGAGCGGGTGATCGCCGGGCCCCGGTGCCGGGCCAGCCGCCACAGCAGTTCCGCCTCCCGCCGTGCGAGATCCCCCGCCGCGCCCGCCGGTCCCACGCCGCCGTGCCGCTCGGCGCGGTCGCGCAGCAGGGCCAGCTCGGTGGCCGTGTCCTGGTAGCGGATCACCGCCCGGGCGCCCGCCGGCCCCCAGTCCCGGCGGGCCAGCCGCCGGGTGAGGGAGCGTCCCCGCGAGGTGCCCAGCGCGGTGTGCTCGCCCATCCCCGGCCGGTCGGGTCCGGCGTAGCGCGGCAGCACCTCCCGCACGGCCCGCAGCTGGCGGCGCCGGGCGTGCACGCAGACGCCGATCACCAGGGCGAGCGCGGGGAACATCAGCAGGCCGTAGACCATCAGGAAGCCGCCGGTGCCCAGACCGGTGGCGCCGTTCCACGCCGAGTGCAGACCGATGGCGCCGCCCAGGCCGAGCCAGGGCAGCACCGCCCGGGCCAGTCGCCGTCGGCGCGGCAGCACCACGGCCAGGCCGAGGCCGATGCCGGTGAGGGCGGCGAACAGCGGATGGGCGAAGGGTGCGAGCACCACCCGGACGAGGAACGTGGCCGCCGTCGCGGAGTCCACCACCGGGGTGCCCAACAGCCGGTCCTCGGCGGCGGCCCGACCCAGGTAGAGGACGTTCTCGGTGAAGGCGAAGCCGATCGCGGCCATCGCCGCCGCGCACACCCCGGCCAGCACACCGTGCACGGCGCGGGGACGGTGCAGCCACAGCAGCAGGACGGCGGCGCCCTTGGCGCACTCCTCGACCACCGGGGCCACCAGCGTCAGCTCCAGGGCGTCCGCCCGGGGGCGGGGCAGGCCGGCCGGATCGGCGAGCAGCCACTGGACGAGCACCCCGTTGGCGACCAGCGCGACCAGCGTCGCGGCGCAGGCCCCCCAGCCGAGGGCGAAGGCCAGACCGGCGCGCGAGGCGGCGTCCATCGAGGCGGCGCGGTGCAGCAGGGCGACCATGACCGGGACGGGCAGGGCGGCGAGCGCCAGCCCGGTGGCCAGGCCGAAGGCGCCGGTCTCCTGGGTGATCAGGGCCATCACCATGGCGCCGCACACCAGCAGGGCGAGCGGGACGGCGACCGGGCCCGCGCCGGGAAGGGCCGTGCGGAACCGCGGGCGGCGCGGGGCACCGGGCCGGCGGGGAGGTCTCTTCGCGTCGGCACGGCCGCGGGGCGCGTGTTCGGTCACGCGCGCCGGGCGATTTCCCGCCGGCCCGGCGGTTCCACGCCGGTTCGGGGGCCCGACGGCCGGGGCCGGCCCCGGGACACCGGGGGAGACCGGGACCCCCGGGGGCACCGCCGGTACGGCGGCGGTCGGCGCGGCGGCGGTCGGCGCGGTGGCGGTCGGCACCCGATCGGCCGCCCCGGTACCCGCCGGGAGAACCCCGCGGGCCCCTCCACCCGGCGGATCGGGGGAGTGGGACGGCCGGGAGC
>NZ_VKHS01000614.1 GCF_014141525.1 Streptomyces calidiresistens | reverse complement strand
CCGGTACGGGGGGTGTGCTCGGGAAGGGGGACGCCGGCACCGTTCCCGGAGTCGACCGCCGTCTCCTGCTCAGCTGCCTGGGACACCTGTCCGCCTCCTGGGTTTCGCGGTTCGTCTGCCGCGCGGCGCTGTCGCGTTCGTGTCATCTCTGCCCGGTCACCGTCATCTCATCACGCCGTATCACCCACTGGGTTCTTTCAGGTTATTCCATCAGTTTCGCCCTGTTTGCCGGAAAAGACACACCAGGTCACGCACGAGGGGTGAGATCCCCCACCCGGAAAGAGGGGCAGGAGGGGAACCCGGGGGCGAAAGGGCCGGTGGGAGAGCCGACGCACGGCAGGAGCGGAAAGCTGCGACAGAACGGTGACAAACCCCTGTCCCGTCCGTCGAATCGATGTGATGACATGGCCATATGGCATCCGCGCGAACTGTGGGTGCCACGCGCGGTGCGAGGGGAGAACGAGATCGTGAGGACGCGGGCCACGAGTCGGCGGACCATCGCCATCGGGGGGACCGGGGGCACGGGGATCACGGACGGCGACGGCGGGGTCGGACGACCCCGCCGGGGAGCGGTCGCCGCCGCCCTGACCGGCGCCCTGTTGGTACTGGTGACCGCCTGCGGCGGCAGCAGCAGCGCGGACGACAGCTCCGGGGGGACCGGGGGCGGGAAGAAGAAGGACGCCGAGGCGGGCGTCGAACTCCTCATATCCCCCGGGGACGGTGCCACCGACGTGGCCACCTCCGGGGAACTCCGGGTGACCGTCGGGGAGGGCACCCTGACCGAGGTCGTGGTCACCGACGCCGAGGGGGAGACGGTCGCCGGTGAACTCGACGGGGACGGCACGGCCTGGGAGCCCACCGAGCACCTGGCCAACGGCACCGTCTACACGGTGGAGGCCGGTGCCGAGAGCGCCGACGGCGAAAAGGTGAAGGAGACCTCCACCTTCACCACGCTGGAGGCGGAGGCCACCTTCGCCACCAACTGGAACGTCCCCGAGGATGCCACGGTCGGCACCGGCATGATCATGTCGATCACCTTCGACACCCCGATCGAGAACCGGGAGGCCGTCGAGGAGGCCATCCGCGTCACCACCGAGCCGGAGGTCGAACTGCGCGGCCACTGGTTCGGCGACCAGCGCCTGGACATCCGCCCCGAGAACTACTGGCAGCCGGGGACCGAGGTCTCCGTCGAGTTCCGCACCCGGGGCGTCGAGGGCGCGCCGGGCGTCTACGGCACCCGGTACAACGAGCGGTACTTCACCATCGGGCGCCACCAGGTCAGCACCGTGGACGCGGCCGCCAAGACCATGGAGGTCCGGCGGGACGGCGAGGTGCTGCGCACCCTTCCGGTGACCACCGGTGAGCCGGGCAACGACACCTGGAACGGCAAGATGGTGATCACCGAGCGGCTCAAGGAGACCCGGATGGACGGCTCCACCGTCGGCTTCGACGGGGAGTACGACATCGAGGACGTCCCCCACGCGATGCGGCTGAGCACCTCCGGCACCTTCGTGCACGGCAACTACTGGGCGAGCGAGTCGACCTTCGGCTCGCAGAACGTCAGCCACGGATGCATCGGGCTGTTCGACAAGCAGGGCGCCAACGACCCGAACACCCCCGGCGCCTGGTTCTTCGACAACTCGATCATCGGTGACGTGGTGGAGGTCGTGAACTCCAACGACGCCGTCATCGCCCCCGACAACGGTCTCAGCGGCTGGAACACGGACTGGAGCGCCTGGGGCTCCGGACAGTAGGCGATCCCCGGGGCGGGCGCGGCACCTTGCCCGCCCCGGACCGAACGGGCCCGGCGCACTGTGAGCAAGCGCACCGGGCCCGTTCCCGTGAACGACCGCTAACCTGGCGGCCATGACCGTACATCTGGAGGTGGCGGACGGGGTCGGCACCCTCCGCCTGGACCGCCCGCCGATGAACGCGCTGGACATCGAGGTCCAGGACCGACTGCGCGCGTTCGCCGAGGAGATCACGACCCGCGAGGACATCCGGGCGGTGGTGGTGCGCGGCAGCGAGAAGGTGTTCGCCGCCGGCGCCGACATCAAGGAGATGCGGGAGATGGACCATCGGGCGATGGTCAACCGTTCCCGCGGCCTGCAGGACGCCTTCACCGCCGTGGCCCGGATCCCCAAGCCGGTGATCGCCGCGGTGACCGGCTACGCGCTGGGCGGCGGCTGCGAGTTGGCGCTCTGCGCGGATCTGCGGATCGCCGCCGACAACGCGAAACTGGGCCAGCCGGAGATCCTCCTGGGGCTCATCCCCGGAGCGGGGGGCACCCAGCGCCTGCCCCGCCTCGTCGGCCCCTCCCGGGCCAAGGACCTGATCCTCACCGGCCGCATGGTGGACGCCGAGGAGGCACTGCGCATCGGCCTGGTGGACCGCGTGGTGCCCGCCGCGGAGGTGATGTCCGAGGCGGGGGCGCTGGCGCGGAAGCTCGCGGACGGGCCGGCCATCGCGTTGCGCGCCGCCAAGGAGGCGATCGACGCCGGCCTGGAGGCGGACATCGACAGCGGGCTGGCCCTGGAACGTGCCTGGTTCTCCGCCCTCTTCGCCACCGAGGACCGGGAGATCGGGATGCGCTCCTTCGTCGAGGAGGGTCCGGGGAAGGCCCGCTTCACCCGCTGATCCGACCACCGTCCGCCCGGCGGGGCGCACGGACGGCGCACCGTTCGGATCGGTGCGCCCCCGTGCGCTCCACCGGGCGCGTGTCACTCTTTCGTGCCTCATCCGTACGTCGGCGCGACCCGAAGTTTTCGGTCGGTTCCGGTCCGGGGAAAGGGCCGTCCGACCCCTTCCCCGACCACTCGGGCGGAGTTCCGTCATCGCTGGTGACAGGGGCGATCGCATCCCCAACTCCCCGAAGGACAAACGGTCCCGAACGAACCAAGGACGACATCGGGCCCCCTTCCGGATCATGCTCGATCATCCCGAAACGGCCCCGCGGCCGGCATATGCACGCCATGATGGGGGGCATGGGAGCAACGGCGGAGACCACCCCGCGGGGAAGCGGGGGGCCAGTCGGCGGGACGGTCACGGAACCGGCTGCCGGATCGACGGGGAGCCCGGCCGGTCGCGGCCCGGCGGATCCCCTGGAGACGGTGCGGGCCGTCGGGGCGTTGACGATCGACCCGGCCGCCGAGGAGATCGTCCTGCCCTCCCACCCGCGCTCGGCGGGGGCGGCGCGCCGGATCACCCTGCTGCAACTGCGCACCCGCTGGATGCTGCCGGCCGAACTCACCGAGGACGCGGTGCTGTTGGTATCGGAACTGGTGGGCAACGCGGTGCGGCACGCCGGTGCCGACGGCTTCGGGCTGCGCTTCCGCAGGCGGCGCGGCTGGCTGCGGGTCGAGGTCCGCGACCCCTCCCGGGCCCTCCCTTGTCTGC
>NZ_VKHS01000613.1 GCF_014141525.1 Streptomyces calidiresistens | reverse complement strand
GGGCGGCGGGGGCCGGCCGTCGGCCGGCGGGGTCGCGGCTCAGCCGGGGGCCGAGGCGCGAACGACCAGTTCGGTGGGGAGGACGACGGGTTCCGGGTCCAGGGGGGCTCCGCCGAGGTGGCGCAGGAGCAGTCGGGCGGCCGTCTCCCCCATCGCGTGCATGGGTTGCCGCACGGTGGTCAGCGGCGGGTCGACCGAGACCGCCAGCGGCAGGTCGTCGAAGCCGACGACCGCGACGTCGTCGGGGACCCGACGACCGGCCGCGCGCAGGGCACGCAACGCCCCCACCGCGGTCTGGTCGTTGAGGGCGAAGACGGAGTCGAACCGGCGCCCGGAGGCCAGCGCGCGTTCCACGGCCGTCTGCCCGGAGGGGAGGGTGAACTCGCTGTCCACGATCATCCCCGGGTCGTGGGGGACCCCGTACTCGCGCATCACCTCCGCGAAACCGGTGAGCCGGTCGCGGACGCAGCCGTAGTGGCGGGGGCCGGCGACGACCAGGGGGGTGCGCCGACCGGTCTCCACGAGGTGGCGGGCGGCCGCCGCGCCCCCGGCCGTGTTGGTGGTGGCCACGGCGGGGAAGGCGGGCCGCTGTCCCTGGTCGTCTATGAGCACCAGGGGCAGCCCCTGCCGGTGGAGGGCCTCGATCGCGGGCAGGGTGTCGCCGGGGACGATGGCCAGCAGCCCGTCGAAGGCCCGTGCGGAGACCTGTCCGGTGAACTGGGTCATCGAGGCCTCCCCCCGGTTGCAGGTGAACAGGAGCAACCCGTATCCGGCCGCCTCCACCACGTCCGCCACGCCCTGGATCATCTCGCTGACCCACGGCCAGGTGAGGGAGGGCACCAGGATGGCCAGGGTGCGGCTGTCCCCCCGGGCCAACCCCACGGCGCGGGAGCTGGGGACGTAGCCCAACTCCGCGATCACCGTGCGGACCCGGTCAGCCGTCTCCGAATCCACCTCACCCTTGCCGTTGAGCACCCGGGAGACCGTCGTCTTGCTGACCGCGGCGGTTCGGGCCACGTCGGCGATGGTCACACGCATGGGGACTCCCGGGGGCAGGCGAGGGGGACCCGCGTCCCGACGGGACGCGGTACGGCACCGGTTCCGGAACCGGTTCCGGCGGTGGGGGTGCGCGCAGTCAACTCCCGCTCGGCCGTGTCGTCAAGACACCTCGCGGAAACTTTTCGGAGAGCGCTCCCTTGGCGGCATCCCCCTCGGAGGTCACGAACTCCGGTGGCCGGGGGCTCCCCCGGCACCCCCTCGGGGTCCGGCGCTCGCGCTCGAAACCATTCTTTATCGCACCTCAACAAGGTTTCGGGGGGCCGGAACCCTTGACGGGGAGGATGGAACCGGAGGCCGGGAGCAGATGTCCCGGCCCGTCATCGGAGAGGGAAATGCCGGAAAGATCACCACGGCATCCCCCGAAGGGGATCATGGCCGCGAGAGCGCTCTCCGAGATGTCGGGACGCCCTCCCCATCCGGAGGCACACCGAGTCCGGGTTCCGTGATCGACCGAGGGGCGTTCTGTTCCGGAACCACCCCTGACGTTACGGATTTTCCCTTCACGGCTTGACTCGACCGGGGGTGGAATCTATGTTCCACCCCCCGGAGAGCGCTCTCGCGCCTCCTCTCCCGTCCGCCGGCCGCCCCGCCGCTCCCCCACCGTGATTCGCTCGCGCGAAGGGAATCCGACCGAGGCGCCGGACCCCACCGATCAGGAGAACCATGTCCGACTCCCCCACCGCTCCCACCGGGGCCACCCCGGCCGGCGGGGCACCGGCGAGCCACGCGCGTCGCCGCCGACCGCGGCCCCGCCACGCGATACCGGCCGCCATCGTGGTCGCCGCGGCCCTGGGCGCCGGTCAGCTGATGACCGGGTCCTCCGGCGCGCAGGCCGATCCCGGCGCCGAGGTCTCCGCCGACGTGGTGCGCGTCGCCGAGTTCGTCGCCGAGTGCACCTTCAGCCACCGGCTGCCGGACGACCCCATCGTCTTCCCGGACCTTCCCGGTGCCTCGCACATGCACAGCTTCTTCGGGAACACCTCGGTGGACGCCCACACCACCGTGGACGACCTGTTGCGGGGCGAGAGCAACTGCGACCCCCACGTCGACCTCTCCGGCTACTGGGTTCCCACCCTCTTCGTCGACGGCGAGCCCGTCGAGCCGGCGAGCGCGACCTTCTACTACCTCGGGGAGGGGGTGAGCCCGGAGGTCACCGCCGCCATCCAACCGATGCCGCAGGGCCTGAAGATGCTCGCGGGCAACGCGGTGGCCACCTCCCCCGACCAGGCCTCCTCGCGCTGGTCCTGCCTGCACGCGGGCCACGTGGAGCCCTCCAAGGACTTCGTGGAGTGCCCCCCGGACACCATGCTCGAGTCCTACCTGGACTTCCCGCAGTGCTGGGACGGCGTGAACCTGGACTCCGCCGACCACAAGAGCCACATGTCCTACCCGGTCGCGGGCCAGTGCCCGGAGAGCCACCCGGTGCCGGTGCCCAAGCTGCGCCAGGTGCTGCGCTACCCGGTCAACGGCGACCCCTCCCGCTTCGAACTGGCCTCCGGTCCCGGCTACACCATGCACGGGGACCTGTTCAACGCCTGGCCGGAGGAGGAGATGGAGCGCCGGGTGCGCGACTGCATCAACCCGGTGATCAAGTGCGGCCCCGATGGCCGTCCCTCCTGATCGTCGCGGTCGGGTGACCGGCGGGGGCGGCCGATGAGCGGCCCCCGTCGGGGCACGGCGCTCCGCCGGCCGGCGCGGACGGCCCGGTCGTCCCTGGCGGCCGCGGTGCTCGCGGTGTCGGTGCTCGTCGGGTGCGGGGGCTCCCCCGCGCCCGACGGGCGGCCGGACCCCGGGGTCGCCGGGGAGGATCACCACCCCGGGGCCGGGCACCCGACGGTGGCCGCGCCCTCCGCCGGAGCCGCCGAGCAGGCCCGGCTGACCGGGTCGGACCTCGCCTGGCTCCAGCTGATGATCCCCATGAACGACCGCACCCTGTTGCTGCTCGACCTGACCGCCGAGAGGGCGGAGGACGACGCCCTCGCCTCCTTCGCCGAGCGACTGGCCGCCGACCACCGGGGCGAGTTGGAGGACCTGCACGCCCTGCGCGAGGGGGCCGGAGTCCCCGACACCAATCCCCACGAGGGACACCGCATGACCGGCATGGTCACCGACGACCAACTCGCCGACGCCGCCGCCGAGCCGCCCGGCCGCTTCGACGGGACCGTCACCGACCTGCTGCGCGAACACCTGGAACACTCCCGCATGGTCTCCGCGGCCCTGCTCGACGCCGGTTCCGACGAGGAGGCGCTGGCCCTGGCCCGGGAGCTGGTCGACCGCCGCGACGACCAACTCGCCGACCTCTCCGGAGCGGGCGCCCCGCAGGGGTGAGCCCGCCCCG
>NZ_VKHS01000612.1 GCF_014141525.1 Streptomyces calidiresistens | reverse complement strand
GGCGGCTGCTGGAGGCCGTCTCCCACTTCGGTCCCGGTCCGTGGCGCGGGCTGGACCCCTTCGCGCCGGTCAAGCACGCCGAACTGCGGGGCGAGGGCGCGGCCGAGCCGTACTCCGGGAAGACCGCCTGCGAGACCGCCGCGCCACTGGGCGGCGGGGCCGCCCCGGTGATGCGGGGGGCCGCCCCGGTCAGCGCCGAACGCGCCTCCTCGCAGGCACGGCGGAACTCCTCGGCCGACTGGAAGCGCTCGTTGGGGTTCTTCCGCAGCGCCCGCGCCACCAGGGCGTCCAGCGCCGGCGGCACCGCGGCGTTGATGGTGGAGGGGACCGGCGGCTCCTCCTGCACGTGCGCGTAGGCGATCGCCAGCGGGGAGTCCGCGTCGAACGGCAGGCGGCCGGTGAGCAGCTCGAAGAGCATGATGCCGACCGAGTACAGGTCGGAGCGGGCGTCCACGGCCCGACCCAGCGCCTGCTCGGGCGAGAGGTACTGCGGGGTGCCCACGACCATGCCGGTCTGCGTCATCGCGGTCACGCCGGACTGCATGGCGCGGGCGATGCCGAAGTCCATCACCTTCACGCCGCCGCGCCGGGTCAGCATGACGTTGCCCGGCTTGATGTCCCGGTGGACCAGCCCCATCTCGTGCGAGATGTCCAGGGCCGCGCACACGTCCATGGTCACGTGCAGCGCCTTGTCGGCCGGCATCGCCCCGTGGCGGGCGATGTCCTCGTCCAGCTCGTTGCGCAGCGGGCGGCCGTCGACGTACTCCATGACGATGTACGGCACCGGCTGCCCGTCGATGACGTCCTCACCGGTGTCGAAGACCGACACGATGTTGGTGTGCGTCAGCTTCGCCACGGACTGGGCCTCGCGCTTGAAGCGCTCGCGGAAGGAGTCCTCCCGACCGAGGTCGCCGTGCATCGTCTTGACGGCGACCTGCCGGTCCAGGACCGAGTCGTGCGCCAGGTGCACCGAGGCCATGCCACCGGTGCCGAGCAGCTGCTGCAGCCGGTAGCGACCACCGCCCACCGCACGGCCCGTGTGATCGGCCGGCGGCTGCGCGTGCTCTGTCATGGCTCTCCCCCGTGGGCGGTGGTAACAGGCCAAGTCTGCCTCAGGGGTGGGACGCGTCAAGCCCGTTGTCCGTTCCGTGACCGCTTGGGCGTGGGGGGTGTGACGGGTCGGACATCGCCGGTCGGGCACGGCGGGAACCGGGGGCGGACCGGGCGCGTTGATGCCGGGGGGAGCGGCGTCCCGATCCGGGACGCGGTGCCGACCGGCGGGTGACGAGCCGGGTCGCGCGCCCGGTACTCCCCGGAACGACCCCCGTGTCCCCGTGCGGCTCCCGCCGGGCGCCCCCGGGAGACGGCCGGTGCCGCCCCGGAACGGGCCGGGACGGCGGGGGTCCGCATCCGGCGACTTTGCGGTGAAGGGCGGAAACCGGTTTGATTGCTGCTCTCAACAGGGCGACGCAGGCGAGGACCGATGGCTGAGGAACGGGACGCCGCGGGCGGCGCCGGCGGGGCGGAGACCACCGGTGGCGGGACGCCCCCCGGGCCCTCGGGTTCCCCGCCGTCCGGCGGGACGCGGGGCGATCGCGGAACCCGGGGCGGGCCGGACTCCGGGGGCCACCGGGAACTGGTCGGCGACGGCCGCTACCGCATCCTGCGCCGACTGGGCCGGGGCGGCATGGCCGAGGTGTTCGCGGCCGAGGACGTGCGCCTGGGGCGGGTCGTCGCGGTCAAGCTGCTGCGGTCCGACCTCGCCGAGGACCCCATCGCCAAGGCGCGCTTCACGCGCGAGGCACAGTCCGTCGCCGGGCTGAACCACCACGCGGTGGTCGCCGTGTTCGACTCCGGTGAGGAGCGGATGGGCGGCCAGGTCGTGCCCTACATGGTGATGGAGCTGGTCAACGGCCGCACCATCCGCGAGATGCTCAACGACGACGCGGACGCGGCGGAGGAGGGCCGGGGCCCCGACGGGCCGGCGCGCACCGACCGGGCCCTGGACATCGTCTCCGGCGTGCTGGAGGCCTTGGCCTACAGCCACCAGCACGGCATCGTGCACCGCGACATCAAGCCCGCCAACGTGATCATCAACGAGACCGGCTCGGTCAAGGTGATGGACTTCGGCATCGCCCGCGCGCTGCACGGCGCGCAGTCCACCATGACGCAGACCGGCATGGTGATGGGCACCCCGCAGTACCTCTCGCCCGAGCAGGCCCTCGGCAAGGCCGTGGACACCCGCTCCGACCTGTACGCGGTGGGCTGTCTGCTGTACGAACTGTTGACGCTGCGTCCGCCGTTCACCGGCGAGACGCCGCTGTCGGTGGTCTACCAGCACGTGCAGGACACCCCGCGACCGCCGTCCACGGTGTCGCCGGAGGTACCGCCGGAGCTGGACGGCCTGGCGCTGCGGGCGCTGGCGAAGAACCCGGACGACCGGTTCCAGTCCGCCGAGGAGATGCGGGCGCTGGTGCAGCACGCGCAGCGGATGCTGCGCGAGCACGGCGGGCACACCGGCGGCCTGTGGAACACCGGCTCGCTGACCGCGGACACCCCGGCCATGGGCACCGCCGCCATGGACGCCACCGCCGCCACGACGGCGATGCCCGCCGCGTCCTCCGCCCACCGCGTCGCGGAGACCAGCCAGCTGGGTCCGCCGCTGCTGATGGGCACGCCGCCGCACGGGGAGACCCGGGTCGGCGGGGCCGGCGGTCCGGGCGGCCGGCGGCTCCCGCGCTGGGCGCTGCCCGCCGTGCTGGCGGTGGCGGCGGTCGGCCTGGGCGTGCTGGTGGCGCTGCAGTTCACGGGCGGCGAGGACCTGCCGACCGCCCCCGACCCGACCCCCACGGCACCGCAGGAGACCGAGGGTCCCGAGGAGACCGAGGAACCGGAGGAGCCGGAGGAGACCGAGGAGCCGGAGGAGGAGACGACCGGCCCCTTCTCACCCGATCCGGACTGGAACCAGTCCAACGGCGGGTCGTCCGGTGGCGGCCAGAGCGGTGGCGGCTGGCAGAACGGCGGGACCACCGGTGGCGACATCGGCGGTGACGAGGGCGCGACGACCGAGGGCACCGCCGAGGGCGGCGACGGCGGCGACGCCGGTGGGGAGGACGCCGGCGCCGGCGAACCGACCGGCAACCCCGACCCCGGCGGCGGTGACCAGGGGAACAGCGGCAATCCCGGTGGCGGGGGCGACGGCGGCACGCCGGGCAACCCCGCGAGCGGTGGCGCCGGCGGCGACCAGGGCGGCGCCGGGGGTGCCGACGCCGGCGGTGCGGCGGCGGGCGGCGACGCGGCCGGGGGGCCGGAGGGCACCGGCTGACGCGCCCGGACACGACGGAACCCCGGGGCCCCGGGTGCGGGAGACCGCGCCCGGGGCCCTTTCGTGTCCGGGTGGGTCCCGGGGG
>NZ_VKHS01000611.1 GCF_014141525.1 Streptomyces calidiresistens | reverse complement strand
CCCCCGGTCCCGCGCCCCCTCCGGGGGGAAGCGGCGGAAGCCGGGGAACTCCGGTACAACTGAGGGGAACGGGTCCCTCCCGGGCCGGCCGGAAAAACCGCCCGAAACCCCGGGTGGAATCCCCCGAACGGGGGAAGGACCCCCGCCACCGGCACACCGCCGGCCCCGGCTTCCCGGGGCCCGCCCCCGGCGGCGCGGAACAGACGTCCCCTCCGGGACGTTGATCCGGCTTCCCCGGTTCCCGGGACCCCGACCCCACCGGGGCCGCAGACGCGGTCGCGGCCCCCCGTGAAAGGAGCGACGTTGTCCGTCAGATCGTCGGACCCGCCTGACCATCACAGTCCCCGACCACCCCGTCCCCACAGGACGACCCGCGGCACGCGACGGGGTGGTGTCCGATGAGTGCCGCGACGGGTCTGGCGGCGGTCCTGCTGCTGATCCTGGCGAACGGGTGGTTCGTCGCCCAGGAATTCGCCTACGTCGCCGCGGACCGTCTCACCCTCGCCCGGGAGGCCCGGGCCGGTGACAAACGGGC
The DNA here is from genome assembly GCF_014141525.1 of Streptomyces calidiresistens. Lineage (GTDB taxonomy): Bacteria > Actinomycetota > Actinomycetes > Streptomycetales > Streptomycetaceae > Streptomyces > Streptomyces calidiresistens. The sequence goes on along the minus strand of NZ_VKHS01000611.1, from coordinate 2,875 downwards.
CGCGCGCGCGGTGCGCGTGCAGCAGCGCCTGTCCTTCATGCTCTCCGGCGCGCAGCTCGGCATCACCGTCACCGGTCTGGTGGTCGGTTTCCTGGCGGAACCCGCCGTGGCGGAGCTGATCTCCCCGCTGCTGACCACCGTGGGCGTGCCGCAGGCCGCCTCCCTGGGCGTCTCCCTCGTGCTGGCCTTCGTGCTCGCCACCCTGATCCAGATGGTGATCGGCGAGCTGGGGCCCAAGAACCTGGCGCTGGCGGTGCCGGAGCGGCTCGCCAAGGGCATGGCGGCGCCCACCCTGGTGTACCTGCGGATCGCGGGCCCGGTGATCCACGTCTTCGACGCGGCGGCGAACCGGCTGCTCCGCCTGGTGGGCATCGAGCCCGCCGCCGAGCTGCACCAGGGCGCGACCGCCGACGAGCTGGGACGACTGATCACCGAATCCACCGCGCACGGCCGGCTGACCCCGGCCACCGCCGAGCTGCTCGACCACGCCCTGGAGTTCTCCGACCGGACGCTGGTGGAGGTGATGGTGCCGCGCGTGGACGTGGAGCTGGTGCACGCGGACACCTCGGCCGCCGAGGTGATCGAGCTGATCGGGCGCCGGGGTCACACCCACTATCCGGTGATCTCGGACCGGGTGGACGACGTGCGCGGCGTGATCGGCGTGCGCGAGCTGATGCGACTGCCCGTCGAACGGCTGGCGACGACCACGGCCGGCTCGCTGGCGCGTCCGGTGCTGTCGCTGCCGGACTCGCTGCCGCTGCCCGCGGCGGTGGAGCAGATGCAGGCGGCCCGATCGGAGTTCGCGGTGGCGATCGACGAGTACGGCGGGCTGGCGGGCATCGTCACCCTGGAGGACATCGCCGAGGAGCTGGTGGGCGAGATCGCCGACGAGAGCGACCGGGTGGTCGCGGTGGCCGTCGCGGACGGCACCGGTGGCTGGCTGGTGGACGCCGGTCGGCGGGTGGACGAGGTGGCGGACGTGATCGGCATGCCGCTGCCGGAGGACGACAGCTTCGAGACGGTGGCCGGGCTGATCGTGGACCGGCTGGGCCGGTTCCCGGGGGTCGGCGACCGACTGACGCTGGAGTTGGCGGACCCGAAGCGCACCACCGTGGAGGTGGAGGTGCTGGAGCTGGACCGGCACGTGCCGGAGCGCATCCGGATCGGCCCGCCCGCGGGTTCGTCCGGCGGCACCCGGAACGCCGACGACGGCACCGACCGCACGGCGGACGACGCCGGGGCGGGCGCGGCCGGGGCCGGCAGCGGCACCCGGGACGCCGACGACGGCACCGACCGGGCCGCGAACCGCCCGGACCGTGCGGTACCGGGGCCGGACCGCACCGTCGGTGAGGGTGTCCACGACACCCGGAGGGAGCGTGCCTCGTGGATCCGTTGACCGCGACCCTGTTGACGATCCTGTTGTTGATGGCCAGCGGCCTGTTCGTGGCCGCCGAGTTCGCGCTGGTCGCGGCCCGGCACCACCGCATGGAGCAGGCCGTGGCCGAGGGCCGGCGGGGCGCCCGCTCGGCGCTGGCCGGGATGCGGGAGCTGTCGCTGATGCTGGCCGGCTCCCAGCTGGGCATCACCGCCTGCACCCTGCTGCTGGGCTACATCTCCAAGCCCGCCGTCTCCGACGCGGTGGAGCCGCTGCTGCTGGCGGTGGGGTTGCCGGCCTCGCTGTCGTACGGGATCGCCTTCGTCATCGCGATGGCGGTGGTGGTGTTCCTGCACATGGTGGTCGGTGAGATGGCCCCGAAGTCGTGGGCGATCTCCCACCCGGAGCGCTCGGCGATGCTGATGGCGCCGCCGTTCATGGCGATGGTGCGGGTGGTGCGCCCGCTGCTGTGGGTGTTGAACAAGATCAGCAACGGGCTGGTGCGGCTGTGCCGGGTCACCCCGGTCGAGGAGCTGTCCTCGGTGCACAGCCGCGAGCAGCTGACGCACCTGGTGGCGGAGTCCACCCGGATGGGGTTGCTGACCGAGAGCGAGTCGGGCCTGTTGACCCGCTCGCTCACCGAGCCGCAGACCCCGGTGGGGTCGCTGAGCGTGGTGCCGGCGGCGGAGATCGTCTCGGTGCGACCGGGCGCGGACCTCGACGAGGTGCTGGCCACGGCGGCCGGGAGCGACCACACCCGCCTGCTGGTGCGCGAGGGCGACCGGGTCCTGGGGTCGGTGCACGCCCGGGACGCCATGGTGGCCCGGGCCCGCGGACGGTCGGTGACGGCGGCGGCGCTGGCCCGGCCGGTGCCGAGGCTGCGCGCGGAGGACACCGTCGCGCAGGCCGTGGAACAGCTGCGGCAGCACCGGGCCTCGCTGGCGGTGGTGCACGCGGCCGAGGACGGTCGGTTGATCGGCCTGATCAGCCTGGACGACCTGCTGGGCCGACTGCTCGCGGCACGACGCCCGGCGGGTGCCACGGCCGCCGGCGGGACCGCGGGGGCCTGAGGGAGACCCGCCGCCGGCGCACCCGCCGGCGGCGGGCGCCGGCCGGGGGCCGGATGCGCGAGGAGGGGCGGACGCCGTCGGCGTCCGCCCCTCCTCGCGTGTCGATTCGACCGGTGCGGCCCGGGCCGCACCCCGTGTCACCGGGTCGGGGAGTCCCCGGGCCCTCCGTGCGTCCGGTCGGTGCGGGCCCGGCCCGCGCCGTCCACCAGCAGGATCTCGCAGCCGGCGGCCACCGCCCGGCGCCGGGTGCCGGGCGTGAGGGTGCACACCTCGCCGGCGCGCAGACTCAGCCGGGTGCCGTCCGCCTCCTCGATCTCCATCTCGCCGTCGAGGACGAGGCACAGCTCGGGGGTGCTCGCGCCGAACGGCGCGGGGCCGCCGCCGAAGGGCACGGTGTCGCCGAGAGGGGCTCCGGGGCTGTCTCTTATTC
>NZ_VKHS01000610.1 GCF_014141525.1 Streptomyces calidiresistens | reverse complement strand
CCCCGGGAGTCCGCCCCCTCCTTCCCGCCGACCGCCGAGAGGCCCTCTCCCCGAGACACCTCCGAGATTCCCATGGTCGCCCCAGAGCTTCCCGAGCCCGCTGACCGCAAGCGGCCCGTCGCCGAGCCGACGGATCCCCACCGGTCGGCCGACGAGTCGTGCACGCCGCGCGACCCGGCCTTCCGGCACGGCGTGGTGGTGGGCTTCGACGGCTCCACCTCCAGCGAACGCGCCCTGGCCTACGCGATCGGCATGGCCCGTCGCTCCGGCTCCGGCCTGATCATCGTGCACGTGGCCAACCGACTGCCCTCCACCCTGTGGGCCGGTTGCGAGCCCCCGACCCTGATCGACGTCCCCGATCACCGCACCGAGGTGCTGGGCCTGGAACTGGCGTGCGCCGACCACCTCTCCGAGATCCCCTGGGTGCTGTTGGAGCGCGGTGGGGACATCTGCCACGAGTTGGAGGAGGTGGGCCGGGAGTACGCGGCCGATGCCATCGTGGTGGGCTCCACCCGCGGCGTGCTGGGACGCATCCTGGGCACCGTCTCGGGGCGCCTGGCCCGACGGGCGGAGCGCCCGGTCGTCGTCATCCCCTGAGCCCCGTTCCGCCGCTTTGCGCCCCCGTGCCCCCGCGGGGAGGCCCCGGGCCCCGCGGGCGATCCGCTTCCACCGGATTTTCCGGCCCCGGAGGTGGATTGTGCGTTTGTGATGGGCATATACCACCCAACGAGGCCGACGGAGGCCAGCGGACGTGCCGCCGCGCGGGAGGTGACGGACCCGCCGGTGGCGACCGGGCCGGCGTATGGGCGACGCCGGCACCCGCGCGGTCCCCGGGGCGGTGGACCGGTGGCATCCGCCTCCCCGGGGACCGACGCACGTTCGCCCCCACCGGCTCCGGTGGGGGCGAACGGCTCGCGGACCGGTCCGGCCCGCCGGGGTCACTCGACGGTGACGGACTTCGCCAGGTTGCGGGGCTTGTCGATGTCCCGGCCCAGCGCCAACGCCGTGTGGTAGGCCAGCAGCTGGAGCGGAATGCCCATGAGCACGGGGTCCAGCTCGGGCTCGTTGCGCGGGACCACGATGGTGTCGTCGGCCTTCTCCTGCTCGGAGTGGGCCACCGCCAGGATGCGGCCGCTGCGCGCCTTGATCTCCTCCAGGGTGGCGCGGTTCTTCTCCAGCAGTTCGTCGTCCGGCACGATCGCCACCGTCGGCACCTCGGGCTCGATGAGGGCGAGGGGACCGTGCTTGAGCTCGGAGGCCGGGTAGGCCTCCGCGTGGATGTAGGAGACCTCCTTCAGCTTCAGGGAGGCCTCCTTGGCCACCGGGAAGCCCCGCACCCGGCCGACGAACATCATGCTCTTCGCGTCGGCGAACTCCGCCGCCAGCTTCGCGATGCGCTCCTCGCCCTCCATGATCTCGGCGATCTGGCCGGGCAGCCTGCGCAGGCCCTCGATGATCCGCTTGCCGTCGGTCACCGACAGGTCCCGGATCCGTCCCAGGTGCAGGGCGAGCAGCGCGAAGGCGACCGCGGTGTTGGTGAAGCACTTGGTGGAGACCACGCAGACCTCGGGGCCGGCGTGCACGTAGACGCCGCCGTCGGTCTCCCGGGCGATGGCGCTGCCCACCACGTTGACCACACCCAGCACCCGGCCGCCCTTGCGCTTGAGCTCCTGGACCGCCGCGAGGGTGTCGTAGGTCTCGCCGGACTGGCTGACCGCGATGTAGAGGGTGTCGGGATCCACCACCGGGTTGCGGTAGCGGAACTCGCTGGCCGGCTCGGCGTCGGCGGGGATGCGGGCCAGCTCCTCGATCATCTGCGCGCCGATCTGACCGGCGTGGTAGGCCGAACCGCAACCCAGGATCTTGACCCGGCGCATCGTGCGGGCCTCGCGGGCGTCGAGGTTCAGGCCGCCGAGGCGGACGGTGGCGAAGCGGTCGTCGAGCCGGCCGCGCAGCACCCGGTCCACCGCGTCCGCCTGCTCGGCGATCTCCTTGTGCATGTAGGTGTCGTGGCCGCCCATGTCGTAGCTCTCGGCCTCCCACTCCACGGTGGTGGGCGAGGCGGCGGTGCGGCTGCCGTCGGTGGTGTAGGTGCGGTAGTCGTCGGCCTTCAGGGTGGCCATCTCGCCGTCGTCGAGGGTGATCACCTGACGGGTGTGGCTGATCAGGGCGGCGACGTCGGAGGCGACGAGCATCTCCCGGTCACCGATGCCCAGCACCACGGGGGAGCCGTTGCGGGCGACCACGATGCGGTCGGGGAAGTCGGCGTGCAGGACGGCGATGCCGTAGGTGCCCTCGATGTGCCGCAGCGCCTCGCGGACCTTCTCCTCCAGGCTCGGGGCCTGCGAACGGCCCACCAGGTGGGCCAGGACCTCGGTGTCGGTGTCGGAGACCAGCTCGACGCCGTCGGCGGCCAGCTTGGCGCGCAGCTCGGAGGAGTTGTCGATGATGCCGTTGTGGACCACGGCCACGTGGCCGTCCGCGTCGGTGTGGGGGTGGGCGTTGGTGTCGTTGGGGGCGCCGTGGGTGGCCCAGCGGGTGTGGGCGATGCCGCAGTTGCCGGCGAAGCGCGCGGGCACCTTGGCCTCCAGGTCACGGACCCGGCCCTTGTTCTTGACGGTCTTGAGGCCGCCGCCCTTGCCGGAGCTGTGGATCGCGATGCCGGCGGAGTCGTACCCCCGGTACTCCAGGCGCTGCAGTCCCTCCAGGAGCAGCGGCGCCACGTCGCGCCTGCCGATGTAGCCGACGATTCCACACATACGGGGTTCCTCCTGGTGCCGGTCGGGCGGTGGTGCGGACCGGCTCCGGGACGGAGCCGGTGGGGACGGGACGGGGTTCGGGGCGCCGGACGCGCCGGTCAGCCGTAGACGATGCGGCGCAACTGCCGCAACGACAGCTCGGGCGGGGCCACCGCCCGGTGCCGCAGCTCCTCCGAGACCACCTCGAAGATCGCCGTGTTGCGCAGCCCGCGGGCCTGGAGCTCGCGATGGCGTCTGCGCACGTACTCCTCCACCGTCTCGTCGAAGTAGGCCAGGACGTCGAGGACCACCCGGGCCGCCTCGCCGCGTCCCAGCGGCGTGGTGCGGGTCAGGTGGTCGATCAGGTCCTCATGGGACGTACGACGGCCGAGCACCCCTTGATAGTGGGAACCGAAGAGGACTTTCGCAACAACCCTGCCCGATATCGGGCACGAACGTGTCGCGGACGACAGTCCGGAAGGAGTGTTCCCGGGCCCGGGTACCGCCCCGTGGCTCACAGACGGTCGAGCAGGGCCCGCTTCGCGCGGGTGAACTCCTCCTCGGTCAGCACGCCGGAGGAGCGCAGCTCGCCCAGCTCGCGCAACCGGCGCAGCACCGCGTCGGGATCGTGGCCGACCCCGGGCCCGTCGGCCCCCGCGCCCCCCTCCGCTC
>NZ_VKHS01000061.1 GCF_014141525.1 Streptomyces calidiresistens | reverse complement strand
CCCGTCACAGCCCCGGCCCCCGCCCCTTTGGCGCATCAGGATTCCTCCGTACCCGCCCTCGCGGGACCACACCGGGAGCCGATACACCATGGCCGCAACCACCGCCGCGATGCTGCGCCGTCGCACCCGCCACACCACCGCAGCCGACACCACCCGCCGGAACGCCGCCGTCGCCCTCCAGCGCGCCCTGGACCGCCGGGACAACGGCGGGGCGGGCGAGCCCGTGGTGCCCGCCCACCCCACCGACCACTGACCGGCCTCCGCCGGGCCGGGGTCGCCCCCCGGCCCGCGGTCGGCGCCGTCCCCCCGGACCCCCGACGGGTCCGCATCGTGGACGTCCCGGTACCGACGGCCGGACCGCAGTAGGGTCCCCGCATGGCACGCAGCATCAATCTCGCGGTGATCCCCGGCGACGGCATCGGCCCGGAGGTGGTGGCCCAGGGGCTCAAGGTCCTGGAGGCCGTCCTCCCCGCGGACATCAAGGTCGAGACCACCCGGTACGACCTCGGCGCCAAGCGCTGGCACGAGACGGGGGAGACCCTGACCGACGCCGAGTTGGAGCGGCTGCGCGGTCACGACGCCATCCTCCTGGGGGCCATCGGCGACCCGACCGTGCCCTCCGGGGTGTTGGAGCGCGGGCTGCTGCTGAAGCTGCGCTTCGCCTTCGACCACTACATCAACCTCCGGCCGAGCCGGCTGTTCCCCAACACCGCCTCGCCGCTGGCGGGCGACCCGGAGATCGACTTCGTGGTGGTCCGCGAGGGCACCGAGGGCCCCTACGTCGGCAACGGCGGGTCCATGCGGACCGGCACCCCGGCCGAGGTCGCCACCGAGGTGAGCCTGAACACCGCCTACGGGGTCGAGCGCGTGGTCCGCGACGCCTTCGAGCGCGCCTCCGCCCGCCCGGCGCGCAAGCTCACCCTGGTGCACAAGAACAACGTCCTGGTCCACGCCGGCCACCTGTGGACCCGGACGGTGGAGCGCGTCGGTCGCGAGTACCCCGACGTGACCACCGACTACCTGCACGTGGACGCCGCGACGATCTTCATGGTCACCGACCCGGGTCGCTTCGACGTCATCGTCACCGACAACCTCTTCGGTGACATCCTCACCGACCTGGCCGCCGCCATCACCGGCGGCATCGGGCTGGCCGCCTCCGGGAACATCAACCCCGGGGGCGAGTTCCCCTCCATGTTCGAGCCGGTCCACGGCTCCGCCCCCGACATCGCCGGCACCGGGAAGGCCGACCCCACGGCCACCGTCCTGTCCGTCGCGCTCCTCCTGCGCCACCTCGGCCACGAGACCGAGGCCGTGCGGATCGAGGAGGCCGTCACCGCCGACCTGGCGGAACGCGACGGCACCGCCCGCAGCACGGACGCGATCGGCGACGCGCTCGCCGCCCGGGTAGCCGGCTGACCGCCGGCGCCCGATCCCCGATCGCCCGCCGGCGGTCCGGCCCCGTGCCGGCCGTCGGCGACCCCGGCGGACCGACACCGGCCCCTCCCGCTCCGTCCGCGCCCGCGTCCCTCCCGTCCGCCCCCACCGGGGTGGGCGGGGCACGGTGACCCGGCGCGGTTCCCGGAGTCATGCCCCGGGACCGCCACCCCTGTGTACGGCACGGCCCCCGCGCGCGATAATCGGACGCGGGGCCGATGCCTCCCCCGATGCTTGGACGTCCGAGCATCCACGCCCCGCGGCCCACCGCGCCGCCCCGGCCCACCGGCCGCCGGGCGCGCGGGGCCCGCGGCGCGGCACCGGGGAGCGCGGTCCACCACGACACCAAGCGAAGGACCGCCAGAGATGACGACGCCCCGCATCGCATTCGACCTCAAGCCCACCGGGCAGCCGCTCCCCGAGGAGGAGCGTGCCGCGGTGCTGGCCAATCCCGGTTTCGGCCGCCGCTTCACCGACCACATGGTCACCATCCGGTGGAGCGAGGGCCGCGGTTGGCACGACGCGCAGCTGGAGCCGTACGCCCCGCTGCAGATCGACCCGGCGAACATGACGCTGCACTACGCGCAGTCGATCTTCGAGGGGCTGAAGGCGTACCGCCAGGCGGACGGCGGTGTCGCCGCCTTCCGCCCGGAGGAGAACGCCCGCCGCTTCCAGCGCTCGGCCCGACGGCTGGCCATGCCCGAGCTGCCGGTGGAGACCTTCGTCGAGGCGATCGACCTGCTGGTCCGGCAGGACGAGGCCTGGGTGCCGGGGGAGGGGGAGCAGTCCCTCTACCTGCGGCCCTTCATGTTCGCCACCGAGGTCGGTCTCGGGGTGCGGCCGGCGAACGAGTACCTGTTCATGGTGATCGCCTCCCCGGCCGGGGCCTACTTCCCGCGCGGTGTCGAGCCGGTCTCCGTCTGGTTGTCCGAGGAGTACGTGCGGGCCGCCCCCGGTGGCACCGGCGAGGCCAAGTGCGCGGGCAACTACGCCGCATCCCTGGTCGCCCAGGCGGAGGCCGCCGAGCACGGCTGCGAACAGGTCGTCTGGCTCGACGCGGTGGAGCACCGCTGGGTCGAGGAGATGGGCGGCATGAACCTGTACTTCGTGTACGGGGAGGAGGGTCCCGACGGCACGGGGCGGGAGAACGTCCGCATCGTCACCCCCGAACTGACCGGCACCCTGCTGCCCGGCATCACCCGGCTGTCGCTGCTGCGGATCGCGGAGGACCTCGGCTACGCCACCGGGGAGGTCAGGCTGTCCACCGAGGACTGGCGGCGGGGCAACGAGGACGGCTCCATCAGCGAGGTCTTCGCCTGCGGCACCGCCGCCGTCATCACCCCGGTCGGCCATGTGAAGTCCGCCCGCGCCGCCTGGACGGTGGGTGACGGGGGCACGGGCCCGATCACCCTGCGGCTGCGCGAGACGCTGCTCGCCATCCAGACCGGCCGGGCCCCCGACACCCACGGCTGGATGCACCGCATCGTCGACCCGGAGACGAGCGTCGGCTGATCCGACCGGCGGCCCCCGGGACCGACCGACCCGATCGACCCCACCCGGGGCGCCGGCGGACCCCCTCCGCCGGTGCCCCGGGGACGTCTGTTCGGATGCTGAGACGGCGCCGGATCGAGGTGCTTTCGTCCCGGGGGTGTGCCAGAATCCCGACCGTGCTCTCGTTCGCCATGATTATCGGTGACAGCGCGCCGGTCCCCGATGGCCACTGAACCGCACGGAAACCCGGGCGGCGGTACCCATCGTTCCGCAGGACCCGCGCGCAGACCTCTCGCACCCGCGAGGGGTTTTTTCGTTTTCCGGCCCACCTCGCCGGGGGACGGGCGCACGGGACGGCAGCCGGGGAGCGCATCCCAGGACGCATTCACCCAACAGGAGTGTCAACCATGACGGCCACGCCGCAGGACACCCCCGGTCCCGCCCACCGGGCCGGGGAGCCGGGGGCCGACGTGCCCGGGGACCGCGACGCCTTCCACGTCTTCGACACCACGCTGCGCGACGGCGCCCAGCGCGAGGGGATCAACCTCACCGTCGCCGACAAGCTGACCATCGCCCGCCACCTGGACGAGTTCGGCGTCGGCTTCATCGAGGGCGGCTGGCCCGGCGCCAACCCCCGGGACACCGAGTTCTTCCAGCGCGCCCGCCGGGAGATCGACTTCCGGCACGCCCGACTGGTCGCCTTCGGCGCCACCCGCAAGGCCGGGGTCGCCGCCGAGGACGACCCCCAGGTACGTGCCCTGATCGACTCCGGGGCCCCCGTCGTGACCCTGGTCGCCAAGGCCCACGACCGGCACGTGGAACTCGCGCTGCGCACCACACCGGAGGAGAACCTGGCGATGATCCGGGAGACCGTGGAGTACGTGCGCTCCCGCGACCGCCGGGTCTTCGTCGACTGCGAGCACTTCTTCGACGGGTACGTCGCCAACCCGGAGTACGCCCTGGAGGTCGTGCGCACCGCCGCCGGGGCCGGGGCCGACGTGGTGGTGCTCTGCGACACCAACGGCGGCATGCTGCCCTCCCGGATCCACCGGGTGGTCTCCGAGGTGATCGCGGCCACCGGCGCGCGTCTGGGCATCCACGCCCAGGACGACACCGGCTGCGCCGTCGCCAACACCCTGGCCGCCGTCGAGGCCGGTGCCACCCACGTCCAGTGCACCGCCAACGGTTACGGGGAACGGGTGGGCAACGCCAACCTCTTCCCGGTGGTCGCCGCGCTGGAGCTCAAGGAGAACCGCCGGGTGCTGCCCGCCGGCGCACTGGCCGAGATGACCCGCATCTCGCACGCCATCGCCGAGGTGGTCAACCTGACCCCCTCCACCCACCAGCCCTACGTCGGTGTCTCCGCCTTCGCCCACAAGGCGGGCCTGCACGCCTCCGCCATCAAGGTGGACCCGGACCTCTACCAGCACATCGACCCCGAACTGGTGGGGAACTCGATGCGGATGCTGGTCTCCGACATGGCCGGTCGGGCCTCGGTCGAACTCAAGGGGCGAGAACTGGGCTACGACCTGACGGGGCAGCGGGAGCTGATCGGTCGGATCGTGGAGCGGGTCAAGGAGAGGGAGCTGGCCGGGTACACCTACGAGGCCGCCGACGCCTCCTTCGAGCTGCTGCTCCGCGACGAGGTGCAGGGCCGCACCCGGCGGTTCTTCCGGTTGGAGAGCTGGCGCACCATCACCGACCGGCGGCCGGACGGGGAACAGGAGAACGAGGCGACCGTCAAGCTCTGGGTCAAGGGCGAGCGGGTGGTGGCCAGCGGTGAGGGCAACGGCCCGGTCAACGCGCTGGACCGCGCGCTGCGCGCCGGCCTGGAGCGCACCTTCCCCGAACTGGCGCGTTTCCAGTTGGTGGACTACCGGGTGCGCATCCTGGAGGGCCGGCAGGGCACCCAGTCCACCACCCGCGTCCTGGTCACCACCGGGGACGGCACGGCGGAATGGTCCACGGTCGGGGTGGGGGAGAACGTCATCGCCGCCTCCTGGGAGGCGTTGCAGGACGCCTACACCCACGGCCTGCTGCGCGCCGGCCTCCAGCCCACGGAGTGAGCCGGGGGTGAGGCCCCGTCGGCCCACCGGGCGCGGCGGGCTTCCGCCCGGGGGTGGTCCGGCCCCCGGGCGGAGAGGGCGGTACGGTGCGGTGCCACCCCGGTCGGCATCGCGCGCCCGGGCTCGCGCGCCGCTCCCGTCCCCTCGGATCTCCGCCGGGGTCGCGCGGGCCCGGTTTGTGGAAACCCCACCATCGCCTCCGCTCCCGTGTGTGGGACCACGCGCCCCGGGACGCTTCCGTGCGTCGCTTCTGTCCGGCCGGGCCATGAAATGCCGACCGACACTGTGACTTTCCGACGAGGGCACGGCGGGCGGCACTTTCGTAGGGTCTGTACATGACCGATCAGGACCCGACGCCTTCCGTGACCGCCGATGCCCGGGGCCGGGTGGCCGAGTTGCACGAGATCCGTGCGAGCGCCCACGCCGGCCCGAGTGCGAAGGCCACCGAGGCGCAGCGCGCCAAGGGGAAGTTGACCGCGCGCGAGCGGATCGATCTGCTGCTGGATCCGGGCTCCTTCCGGGAGATGGAGCCGCTGCGGCGGCACCGGGCGACGGGGTTCGGTCTGGAGGCGAAGAAGCCCTACACCGATGGTGTGATCACCGGGTGGGGGACGGTGCACGGGCGGACGGTCTTCGTCTACGCGCACGATTTCCGGATCTTCGGTGGTGCGTTGGGCGAGGCCCACGCGCAGAAGATCCACAAGATCATGGACAAGGCGATCGCGGCGGGGGCGCCGCTGGTGTCGTTGAACGACGGTGCCGGGGCGCGGATCCAGGAGGGTGTCTCGGCGCTGGCCGGGTACGGCGGGATCTTCCAGCGCAACACCCGGGCCTCGGGGGTGATCCCGCAGATCTCGGTGATGCTGGGGCCCTGCGCGGGTGGCGCGGCCTACAGCCCGGCGCTGACGGACTTCGTGTTCATGGTGCGGGAGACCTCGCAGATGTTCATCACCGGCCCGGACGTGGTCAAGGCGGTGACGGGCGAGGACATCACCCAGAACGGGCTGGGCGGCGCGGACGTGCACGCCGGGACCTCGGGGGTCTCGCACTTCGTCTACGACGACGAGGAGACCTGTCTGGAGGAGGTCCGCTACCTGCTGTCCATGCTCCCGCAGAACAACCGCGAGAACCCGCCCTCCACGGAGAGCGAGGACCCGGTCGAGCGCCGTTCGGAGACGCTGCTGGATCTGGTGCCGGCGGACGGCAACCGCCCCTACGACATGCGGGCGGTGATCGAGGAGATCGTCGACGACGGCGAGTTCCTGGAGGTCCACGAGCGCTGGGCGACCAACATCATCTGCGCGCTGACCCGGTTGGACGGCGAGGTGGTGGGCATCGTGGCCAACCAGCCGCAGTCCCTGGCCGGCGTGCTGGACATCGAGGCCTCGGAGAAGGCCGCGCGCTTCGTGCAGATGTGCGACGCCTTCAACATCCCGATCGTCACGCTGTTGGACGTGCCGGGCTTCCTGCCCGGTGTGGACCAGGAGCACGGCGGCATCATCCGGCACGGCGCCAAGCTGCTGTACGCCTACTGCAACGCCACCGTGCCGCGCATCTCGATCGTGCTGCGCAAGGCCTACGGCGGCGCCTACATCGTGATGGACTCCCAGTCCATCGGCGCCGACCTGACCTATGCCTGGCCGACCAACGAGATCGCGGTGATGGGTGCCGAGGGTGCGGCCAACGTCATCTTCCGCCGGCAGATCGCCGCCGCCGAGGACCCCGAGGCCATGCGGCAGAAGATGGTCAAGGAGTACAAGGCGGAGCTGATGCACCCCTACTACGCGGCCGAGCGCGGCCTGGTGGACGACGTCATCGACCCCACCGAGACCCGCGAGGTCCTCATCCGCTCCCTCGCGATGCTGCGCACCAAGCACGCCGACCTGCCCTCCCGCAAGCACGGCAACCCGCCCCAGTGACCGCGGGCCCGGGCCCGTCCCGTCCCGTTTCGTTCCGTCCCGCCCCCCGACCGCTGCCGCCGGGTTCCGCGCCGCGTGCCCGCCGGACCCCATCAGGAGGAGAGAGCATCGTGAGCATCGCCCCGACCGAGTGGACCGCTCCCGTCGCCGACCCCGTGCGGGTCGAGCGCGGCCGGGTCAGCGACGAGGAACTCGCCGCCGTGACCGCCCTGCTGCTCGCCCGGGCGGGCGCGGCCCGGGAGACCGCCCCCGCCCCGGCGCGGCGGCGTTCCTCCGCTGGGTGGCGTCGGCTGGAGCGCACGCCGGGCTTCCGGGCCCCGCACAGCTGGCAGGGCTGACCCGCCCCCGCCCTTCCGCACCCCGCGATCGTCCGGGAACGTCTTCGGCCGGTGGCCACCGATATCGGTGGCCACCGGCCGAAGACGTTCCCGGACGATCGACGGGAACCGTCGGGGTCCCCCGTTCGTGGAAGGTTCACGGGACCCGCGGGATGCGGCGGGTCCCGTGGGGGAGGGGTGTCCTCCCTCAGGAACCGGGGAGCTCCATCAGCACCGTACGACGGGGGTTGGCGGTGGAACCCGGCAGCGCCTCCCCCCGCCGACCCCGGGAGGTGGGCGCGGGAACCGGCCGCATGAGGTTGGTGCGGCGGGGGTTGGCCAGGGAGCGGAAAGCGGGGGTGGTGGTCACGTCGGCTGCCTCGGATCACTCGGAAGGACTGGTGCGGTGCGGAACGGCCGGCGTGGTGGTGCACGGGGTCGGGGCGTCCCGTCCGGGAGTGACCACCGCCGCGTTCCCGCCCGGGGCGGAAGCGCTCGGCTCACCCCGGGCAGCCGGCCCCGGGAGCCGGGACCGCGCGGGACGAGGGTAGCCCTCCGAGTCGTTGCGGCCTCCCACTACCCCGACCCACCGGGGTTCCACACTGTGATGTTCGTCACTGCACCGGAGTGATTTGCGCGACCATCGACACCCGTTCAATGCTGCCAAAAGGGGATAAGGCGCCCAGTCGTACATTCATCCGATGGCTCCGAACGGGGGGGCGAAGGTGGTGATCGATGGGCGATATCGGCCCATTGGCCCCTTTTCTTGCCCCTTGTGTCTCACCCGGAGTGAAGGGTTCACCACGTCCGGTCCCGGCATCGAACCCGGTCCCCCCGGCCCTTGTTGGAGTTCGAGCACTGTGCTGGAATTCGACGGACCGTTGCGGGAAAGCAGTCGGCGTTCCGGGGCGCACCACCCTCGCGCCGCGCGACGGCTGCTCGAAAGGGGACGTTTCGGTCACCCACGACCGTCAGGGGGGTTACACGGTCCCCCGGCTCGATACCGTCTGCCGCCTCCGCGGCACGACGCCTGGTCCAGAGGTTGCGACGCCAGTGCAGGGACGTTTCAAGAGGGAAGGCAACGCCGGCGGAGAGTCGGAGCGGGGCGGCACCACCGGCCGTCACTCCTCCTCCGGGCGTGCTCACGGCGATGACACCACGCAGGCCGCCGTGACCGCCGACGAACCCGGTGCGCGGGAAACCGCGCAGGGGGACGCCGGTACCGCCGCCGCGCCCCGCAAGGCCCCGACCGGAAGCGGTTCGCGTCTCGCGCTGGGCAACTGGCGCATCAGTACCCGCCTGGTCTCCCTGATCGCGCTCCCGGTGGTCGCGGCCACCGCCCTGGGCGCGGTCCGTATCCAGGACTCGATGGAGAGCATCGAGCAGCTGGACAACATGCAGCTGCTCACCAACATGACCCAGCAGGCGACCCGGCTGGCCGCCGCGCTCCAGGAGGAGCGCGACCGGTCGGCGGGTCCGCTGGTCAGTGGCCGCAGCGCCAAGAGCGAGGACGTCACCGCCCCCCGCGAGCGCACCGACTCCGCCCGGCAGGCCTTCGCCGAGGCCACCCTGGCCATCGACAGCGGCGACGCCTCGATGGTGGGCATCAACGCCCGCGTGCTGGACATCGGTCGCCAGCTCAACCAGATCAAGACCATCCGCGACGAGGCGTTCGAGGACGAGGACTACGTCTCGCAGACGGTCATGCGCTACAGCGAGCTGATCGACTCGCTGCTCTCCCTCGCCCAGGACCTCGCGCAGGCCACCAGCAACAGCGAGATGATCCGCAGCACCCGGGCTCTCGCCGCCTTCTCCACGGCCAAGGAGCAGGCCTCCATCCAGCGGGCCATGATCAGTGGTGGCTTCGCGCGCGCCGAGATCGACGGTCAGGAGGCCGTCCTCTCCCGCAGCGACTGGCGGTACGGCAGCACCGCGCTGGACAACGAGAAGGCCGCCATGCGGAGCTTCGCCCAGCTCTACGGTGACAAGGAGCGCACCGACGAGCTGATCGAGCCGCTGGAGGGCGGCATCGTCAACGTCGTGGCCGCCAACCAGCTGGCCGAGAGCGTCTTCTCCAAGGAGGACGCGATCACCGGCCAGTTCCGCAGCTACCGGGACTGGTACGACCTCAGCCGCACCAAGATCGAGGCCATGGACATCATCGAGCAGACCCTGCTCGAGGAGATGGAGGAGCAGGCCCGCCAGCTCCGTGACGAGGCCCAGCGGGAAGCCATCCTCAACGGCGCCCTGATCATCCTGGTGCTCGGTCTCTCCCTGGTCGGCGCCTTCGTCGTGGCCCGCTCCATGGTCCGCTCCCTGCGTCGTCTGCAGGACACCGCGCAGGACGTGGCACACCGCCGCCTGCCCGAGATCGTCCGCCAGATGTCCGAGGCCGACCCCCAGGACGTGGACACCACCGTGGAGTCGGTCGGTATCCACACCCGTGACGAGATCGGTCGCGTGGCCCAGGCGTTCGACGAGGTGCACCAGGAGGCGGTCCGCCTCGCCGGCGAGCAGGCCCAGCTGCGGGGCAACGTCAACGCGATGTTCACCAACCTCTCGCGCCGCAGCCAGGGACTCATCCAGCGCCAGCTGTCGCTGATCTCCGAACTGGAGTCCCGCGAGGCCGACCCCGACCAGCTCTCCGCGCTGTTCAAGCTCGACCACCTGGCGACCCGCATGCGTCGGAACGGCGAGAACCTGCTGGTTCTCGCCGGTGAGGAGCCCGGTCGGCGCTGGACCCGTCCGGTTCCGCTGGTCGACGTGCTGCGCGCCGCCGCGTCCGAGGTGGAGCAGTACGAGCGGATCGAGTTGGCCGCCGTGCCCAAGACCGAGGTCGTGGGTCGGGCCGTCAACGACCTCGTGCACCTCCTGGCCGAGCTGCTGGAGAACGCCACCTCGTTCTCCTCCCCGCAGACCAAGGTCAAGGTCACCGGCCACCAGCTCCCCGACGGCCGGGTGCTGGTCGAGATCCACGACACCGGTATCGGTCTGTCCCCCGAGGACCTCGGGGAGATCAACGAGCGACTGGCCAACCCGCCGACGGTGGACGTCTCCGTCTCCCGCCGCATGGGTCTGTTCGTGGTCGGTCGCCTGTCGCTGCGGCACGGCATCCGGATCCAGCTGCGGCCGTCGGACTCCGGCGGCACCACGGCCCTGGTCATGCTGCCCGCCGAGGTGGCCCAGGGCGGGGTGCGCAAGCCCAACGGTCCGGCCGGTGGCCGCACCGACGCCGCCGCGCAGCCCCCCTCCGCGACCCTTCGCCGCGAGCCCGCCGACCGGCGGGGGCCCGGCGATCAGGGGCCGCCGGTGGAGCCGGGCCCCTCCCGGGGCCAGGTTCCCGGTGCCGCGCGACCCGCGCTGCCCTCCCGCCCGATGGGCCCGGGCGGGCCCTCGGCCCCCGGTGGCCCGGCCGCTCCGGGCCAGGGCTTCCCCCCGTCCCCGGCACCGGCGCCCGCCGGTGCGGGTGCCGGGGAGCGCCGGCCGAGCTGGGCCTCCGCGGGCAACGACCGAATACCGGCCGACGCCCGGGCCGAGGCCCCTCGCGGACACGAGGACCCGAACGCCGGTGACACCCGGGAGTTCCCGGCCGTGGCCCCGACCGGTGCCCCCGCCGGCCAGAACTTCGGCCGGCACCAGCAGGAGGCGCCTCCCCGACAGGACCTGTTCGGCGGTACCCCGCAGGCGCCCGCCGACGACCACGCCCGGGCGGCCGCCCGCGGCGGGCAGCCCCGGGACGACTGGGCCGCCGGGTACGCGGGCGCACCGGGTACCCGACAGGGGCAGGAGCCCCCGGCCGGGGAGCGACCCGCCGGTCCCGGTGGGGGGTGGGCGCCCGCGCCCGCGGCCAACCCCGCCGGAGGGGCCAACCCCGCGGAGGCCGAGCGCTTCCCGGTGCCGCGCGATCGCCGGCCCGAGGCGCTGCCCCCGGCGCCGAGCGAGCCGGGGCGCGCCCCGGAGCGCACGCCGATCTTCGAGGAGATGGAGTCCACCTGGTTCGGTTCGCGTCGGCGGACCGTGCCCGCTCCCGCGCCCGGCGCGGGGGACTCCAACGGTTCGGAGGGGACGGAGGCCGCCTCCGGGGGGCAGCGTCCCACCGCGCCGACGGCCGCACCCGCACCGACGCCCTCCCCGGCCCCGTCCTCCGGCGCGAACGGCTCCCCGGAGCCCGCTCGTGCGGGTGCGGAGCGGTCGGGCTGGGCCGCCTCGCCCAACGACGAGCGCTGGCGCCGTGCCGAGCAGCTGCGCCAGCCCGCCGCGGGCGGGATCACCACCTCGGGTCTGCCGCGGCGCGTGCCGCGGGCGAATCTGATGGCGGGTACCGCGCAACAGCGCGAGACCACGACCACCGGACCACAGGTTTCCCGGGCCCCGGCGGATGTCCGGGGCCGGTTGACCAACCTCCGCCGAGGCATCCAACAGGGTCGTCAGGCGGGTACGGGGGCCACGAACACCGATCGGGGCTTCGGTTCGAACTATGGGCAGGAGCGTTGAGGTGAGCGGGATGATGAGCCAGGCGGCGCAGAACCTGAACTGGTTGATCACCAGCTTCGTGGACAACACCCCCGGGGTGTCGCACACGGTGGTGGTATCGGCCGACGGTCTTCTTCTGGCGTTGTCCGAGGGTTTCCCGCGGGATCGCGCGGATCAGTTGGCGGCGGTGGCGTCGGGTCTGACGTCGTTGACGGCGGGTGCTTCGCGGATCTTCGAGGGCGGCGTGGTGAATCAGACGGTGGTGGAGATGGAGCGCGGCTTCCTCTTCCTCATGTCGATCTCGGACGGTTCCTCGTTGGCGGTATTGGCGCACCCGGACGCCGACATCGGTTTGGTGGGGTACGAGATGGCGTTGTTGGTGGACCGCGCCGGTGCGGTTCTGACGCCCGATCTCCGCGCCGAACTCCAGGGTAGTCTTCTCAACTGAACCGAACGCTCCCCCCACATGAGCACCAATCAGGCCGTCAGGCACACGACTCGCAACGCCGATCTCATGTCCCCTCCGGAGGAGCTATGACCACCCCGCCACCGTCGCAGGGTTCGTACGGTGACCGCCATGCCGGCGCCGCCTACGACGACGAGGGCGAACAGCCGTTGGTGCGTCCGTACGCCATGACCGGTGGGCGGACGCGCCCCCGGTACCAGTTGGCGATCGAGGCCCTGGTCAGCACCAGTGCCGAGCCGATGCAACTCCAGGGGCTGCTTCCCGAGCACCAGCGGATCTGCCAACTCTGTCTTCCGGAGGTCAAGTCGGTCGCGGAGGTTTCCGCGCTGCTCTCCATTCCCCTTGGTGTGGCCCGGATCCTCGTCGCCGATCTGGCGGAGGCCGGGCTGGTCGCCATCCACCAGCCGGGAGAAGGCGATTCGGCCGGACAGCCGGATGTGACGCTGCTCGAAAGGGTGCTCAGTGGACTTCGCAAGCTCTAGCGGTGCGGCCGGGGCGGCTCCGGCTCGTTCCACGACTTCGGCGAAGATCGTGGTCGCCGGTGGGTTCGGTGTGGGCAAGACCACGTTCGTGGGTGCTGTTTCGGAGATCAATCCGCTGCGGACCGAGGCGGTGATGACGTCGGCGTCGGCGGGGATCGATGATTTGACGCACACCGGTGGGAAGACCACGACGACGGTGGCGATGGACTTCGGTCGTATCACGTTGGATCAGGATTTGATCCTGTATCTGTTCGGGACGCCGGGTCAGGATCGTTTCTGGTTCATGTGGGACGACCTGGTGCGTGGTGCGATCGGTGCGGTGGTGTTGGTGGACACGCGTCGGTTGGCGGATTGTTTCCCGGCGGTGGATTACTTCGAGAACAGTGGTCTGCCGTTCGTGATCGCGTTGAACGGGTTCGACGGGCATCAGCCGTACTCTCCGGAGGAGGTGCGGGAGGCGTTGCAGATCGGGCCGGACGCGCCGATCATCACGACGGACGCGCGGCATCGTGCGGAGGCGAAGTCGGCGTTGATCACGTTGGTGGAGCACGCGTTGATGGCGCGCCTGCGCTGAGCCCACCCCCACCCCC
>NZ_VKHS01000609.1 GCF_014141525.1 Streptomyces calidiresistens | reverse complement strand
CCACGCCCTCCTCGCCGTGGCGCCCCCCGGGCCGGGCGGCACCCCTCCCCCGCTCGACGCCGCCGGTCCCGCCGGGGAACTGCTGGCCGTGGTGGGCGATCCCGGCCGGTGGCCGCGACGGCGCGTGGACCTGCTGGCCACCACCGCCGGGCTGCTGGCGGAGGAGCGCGACCGGGTCGACGCGGCGGGCGCGGCGTGGCGTCGGCTGGCCCGG
This sequence comes from Streptomyces calidiresistens, assembly GCF_014141525.1. GTDB lineage: Bacteria > Actinomycetota > Actinomycetes > Streptomycetales > Streptomycetaceae > Streptomyces > Streptomyces calidiresistens. The sequence goes on along the minus strand of NZ_VKHS01000609.1, from coordinate 3,197 downwards.
GAGGTGATCGAGCTGGCGCGGGCCGGTGCGCCGTCCGCGGACGTCGCGGCCCGGCTCGACCTGCTGGTGCCGCTTCCCGGGGCTCCGCGCGCGCGGGCGGGCGGCGGGCGCCAGGTGGTGGTCGCCCGGCTCGGCTCCGGGGGCGGGGGAACGGCCGCGGGCGGCGGCGGGTCCGAGGCCCGCGCCGCGCGACTGCTGCTGACCGACCTGGTGGCGGGCGCCCGGGAACGGGCGGGCACGACGGCCGGGAACCCCGACGTCCCCGGACCCACCGGGCTCCCCGACGGGCCCGGCGGGGCGGTGGTGACCGAGGTGGACGGGGAGGCGGTGGCCCTCCTCGCCCCGTTCCCCGACCCGGTGACGGGGGCCGTCGTCCCGCTCACCCCCGCCACGTTGCTGGACCCGGCCCGTGCGGCGCTGACCGCCGCGCTGGGGCCGGGCGCCCGACTGAGCGTGGGGATCTCCGACCCCGTCGCCTCGGCCGACGGTCTCGCCGGCGCCCTGGAGGAGGCCCGGCACGCCCGGCGGGTGGCCGCCGCCCGGGACGAGGCGGTCTGCGGGGCCGGCCCCGGCGAGCTGGCCTCGCACGTCCTGCTGCTGCCGTTCGTCCCGGCCGAGGTGCGGCGCGCCTTCACCGCACGACTGCTGGACCCCCTGCTGGCCCACGACCGGCGCCGGCGCACCGAACTGCTGCCGACCCTGCGGGCGTTCCTGGAGAGCGACGGTTCCTGGAGCCGGTGCGCCGACCGCCTCCACGTGCACGTCAACACCCTGCGCTACCGCATCCGGCGGATCGCCGAGCTGACCGGCCGCGACCCGACCCGCTGGGAGGACCGGGTCGATTTCTTCCTGGCGCTGCGGATGCACGCCCCGGTCGAGCCGCCGGACGGTGGGTCGACCGGGGAGGGTGGTCGGTGATCCCCGGCGCGCGGCCGGTCGGCGGGCGCGGCCGGTCGCGCGCCGGGGAGGGGAGCCCGGCGGACACCTCGGAACGGAGCACCGGCAAACGGCCCACCCGGGAATCCGACCGTCGTCCCGTCTCCCCCGTCGTGGCGGCGGGGGTCCCGGCACCCGGTGCCGACCCGTCCGGCGGAAGGGACCGCTCCGGGCCCCGACCGGAGCCGGAGGGCCCGGGGAAACGGGCGGGACGAAACGGGGCGATTCGAGAAGCACGACCGGGCCCCGACGGAAGCCCCGGGCGGGAGAGGAGGGAGCCCGTCCGGGTGTGACGAAGATCGATCACTTGTGAAAGCGTTCACCCGCCCTCTTGGCCCGGCCGCTCACCTCGTGCTGAGATGCATCCCCAACGGCACGGATGCCCGGCACCGTCGCGCCCCGGCGCGACGGGAGGCGGTCGTCCCGCCGCGCCGCGGTTCGCGAACCGCGTCCGCACCACCCACCGCACGTCCCCCACCGGCCGGTCGGGGCACGGCGTGTCGGCGGGGACCATCGGCTCGATGAAGCGCCAAGGGGAGGGCACAGTGGCGGACACCGCCATGGTGAACGGCGACCTGCCGGATGAGGGGGACCCGTTGACGGGGGCGGTGTGGCGACTCCGCTCCCGCGGCTGCTGGGAGGAGGCGGCCGACCTGGTCGCCGAGCGCGACGGCGAGCCGGGCGCGGCCCTGCTGCGGGCGGCGCTGCTGGGCGAGGGGTGTCTGTACACCGGCGAGGGATGGGAGCGGGCGGAGGACGCCCTGCGGGCGGCGGAGGCGGTGCCGACGGACGACGAGGGCCGCGGGGCCGCCGCCTGCGAGCGGGGCCACCTGGCGTGGGCCTCGACCCTGTTGGGCGTGCGGGATCGGGCCGACGAGGCCCGGGCGGCGCTGGGGCGGGCCGCCGCCCTGCTCCCCCCCGACAGCGCCCGACGGGCCCTGCTGGACTACCGCCGGGGGCTGCTCGGTGAGTACCTGAGCGACGGGCCGCAGGGTGCCGAGGCCGCCTACCGGCGGGCGCACGCCGCCGCGGCGGCCCGGGGCGACCTGCTGTTGCTCTCCGGCACCTGGCGGCAGTTGGGCGGTCTCGCGCTGCACTCCGACAACCCCGGTGAGGCCCGCCTGGCCTTCCGCGAGTCGCTGCGCCTGCGGGAGGAGTTGGGGTTCCTGGTGGGCATCGCGCCGGCGCTGGAGGCGCTGGCCTCGGTGGAGTCGGGCCGGGAGGCGGAACGCCTGCGGGAGGAGGCCCGGAGGCTGTTCCGGATGCTGGGCGGGGTGCCGCGCTGGCTGGCGCCCCGGCTGGGGGTCGACTGAGCCCGCCCCCGGAACGCCCCCCGTCTCCCCCGCCGGGGGAGACGGCACCGGGCGGGCACGGGGCCGGACCCCATCGGCCTCCTGCCGTCCCGGATTCCGGTCGCGCGTCGGTGGGCCGGTGGAGCGGTGGGCCGGTCGGCCGCCGGGTGACGGTCCCGGCGGGTCCCGGGATCAGCAGCCGGTGAGGTGCTCGCGGGCCATCCGTTCGGCGCGACTCGGGGAGCCCGAGGCCAGGGCGTCGAGCAGCGCGCCGTGCTCCAGGGCGTCGGCGAGCAGTTCGGCCGCGCCGCGCGGCGGCCGTCCGATGACCGGCGCCTGGGACCGGCGGTGCAGGTGCTGGGTGACCGCCGACAGCTGCCGGTTGCCCGCCGGGGCCAGCAGTTCGCGGTGGAAGGCCAGGTCGGCCTCGGCGTAGGCGGCACCGTCCCCGAGGCCGGCCGCGGTCACGGCGGCGTCGGCGAGGGGGCGCAGAGCGGCCCAGTGCCCGGGGGGCAGGTCGCGCGCCAGGGCCGTGATCGCGGGAACCTCCAGCGCGGCACGGAGTTCGGCGAGTTCCGCGAGGTCGCGGGGGGTCAGGCCGCAGACCCGGAAGCCCCGATTGGGTACCGCCTCGACCGTGCCCTCGCTCATCAACTGGTGCATCGCCTCCCGCACCGGTCCCGCCGAGACGCCCCAGCGCACGGCCAGTTGGGGCGCGGAGTACACCTCACCGGGCCGCAGACCGCCGTCGGCGAGGGCGCCGCGCAGGGCGGCCAGCACCTGGTCGCGGACGCAGTGGCGCACCGGCGGCACCGGTGTGTGCCCCGGGGCGCGCGGGGTGACCGCGGGGCGTGCCCCGCTCCCCCGGGGTCGCCCGGCGTCGGAATCCCCGGCCCCGGGGTCGCCGGGGTCACCGGCCGGCGTGCGGGGGCGGCCGGTGGGTCCGCCGTGACCCTGTCTCTTATATAC
>NZ_VKHS01000608.1 GCF_014141525.1 Streptomyces calidiresistens | reverse complement strand
CGCCGGTGGAGTGGTGGTCACGACGGGGGTCCCTCCGGGGCGGGGCTCCCCGACGGCCGGGGAGCGGTGCGGCACGGGACGGGGGGAGGCGTCGTCGCCCCGGGGCGGCGCGGCACTTCCGACGGCCCGGCGGCGGTGGTCACGGGATCGGCGCCGACGCGACGGCACGGCCGGGGGCGGGGGCGGTGGGAACCGCCCCGCCCCCGGCGACGTCGTGTCGATCGGGCATCGGCTCGGGGTTCCGGACACGCCCGGGGTTCCGGGGAACCCGGGGGGAGACCATCCGACCGATGACCGTCGGATGGTATACCCACCGGCCGACGGTGGGTCGGTCACCCCCGGACGCCGCTCAGTCGCCGAACGCGGGCCGCTCGGGGTCGAGATCGGCCCGACCGTCCATCGGCGAGGACGCCTCGGCGAAGAACCGTCGCGGGATCCGCCCGGCGCCGGCGGCCAGGAACCCCGCCTCCACCGCCAGCCGCATCGCCCGGGCCATCGCCGGCGGCCGCTGAGCCCGGGTGACCGCGGAGGCGAGCATCACGCCGTCGCAGCCCAGCTCCATGGCCAGCGCGACGTCCGAGGCGGTACCGGCGCCCGCGTCCAGGATCACCGGGACCGTCACCCGTTCACGGATCAATCGGAAGTTGTGCGGGTTGCGGATGCCCAGCCCGGAGCCGATCGGGGAACCCAGCGGCATCACCGCCGCGCACCCCGCCTCCTCCAGGCGGCGCGCCAGCACCGGATCGTCGTTGGTGTACGGCAGGACGGTGAACCCGTCCTCCACCAGGGTCTCGGCGGCTTCCAGGGTCTCCACCGGGTCCGGCAGCAGGGTGCGTTCGTCGGCGATGACCTCCAGCTTCACCAGGTCGGTGCCCAGCGCCTCGCGCGCCAGCCTGGCGGTCAGCACCGCCTCGCCGGCGGTGAAGCACCCGGCGGTGTTCGGCAGCACCGCGATGCCCGACTCCTCCAGCACCGACAGCACCGAGCCGTGCACCGAGGCGTTCACCCGACGCATCGCCACGGTGGTCAACTCCGTGCCGGAGGCCACCAGGGCCTCCCGCAGCACCTTCAGGCTGGGCGCGCCGCCGGTCCCCATGATCAGCCGGGAGTTGAAACGGTGTTCACCCAGCACCAGCGGTTCGGTCGACGGGTCGGAGCCCTCCCCGGGGCGGTCGCCGGGGGAGCGGCCGGGCGCGGTGTCCGTCGCGGACGCCTCACGGGTCACGCCGTTCACCCCCCCTGCACGGCGGTCAGCACCTCGACGCGGTCGCCGTCCCCCAGCGGGGTCCGCTCCCACGCGGCGCGCGGCACCACGTTCTCGTTCAACGCCGCGGCCATCCCGCGGCCGGTCGTCCCCCCGGCGGGGACGATCGCGGCGACGGCCCCGGCGAGCGTGCTGCCCACCGGCAACGTGCGCCGTTCCCCGTTCAGCGAGACGGTGACGTGGGGTTCGGTTCGATCGTTCACGGGCCCTCCTCGATCGGGTACGGGGCCTCCCCGGCGGTCCGGCCGCCCGGCACGCCCGCCCCCACGGGCGCGAACCGCTCCGGTGAGAAGGGACGGGCCCGCTCCGGTGCCGTTCCGGTGGCCAGGTGCTCCGCCATCAGCTCCCCGGTGATCGGTGCCAGCAGGACACCGTTGCGGTGGTGCCCGCCGGCGACCAGCAGACCGGGGGTTCCGGTCTCGCCGAGCAACGGCGCGTTGTCCGGCGTGCCGGGACGCAGCCCGGCCACCGCCTCCACCAGCGGCAACTCCGTCAGGCCGGGCACCAACTCGTGTGCGTCGCGCAGGAGTTCGTAGACCCCGCCGGCGGTCACCGTGGTGTCCCACCCCTGCTCCTCGGAGGTCGCGCCGATGACCAGCTCACCGGACTCGCGGGGTACCAGGTAGACGTGCGAACCGCGCACCACCGCCCGCACCGTGCGGGAGAGGAACGGGACCCCGGCCGGCATCCGCAGCCGCAGCACCTGCCCCTTGACCGGCCGCACGGCCGGTCGCGCCTCCTCCGGCACCCCCTCCAGCCGTCCGCTGCGGCTGCCGGCGGCCAGGACCACCCGCCCGGCGCCGAGACGGGTGCCGTCGTCCAGCACCGCGCCGGCCACCCGTCCGGAGGCCGACCACACGCCGCGGGCCTCCCGTCGGGTGAACACCACCCCGGCCCGTTGGGCCGCGACCAGCAACGCGTCCATCACCGGGCGGGGATCGACCTGGTGGTCGCCCTCCACCCGCAACCCCCCGCGCACCCCCGGTGCCAGCATCGGCTCCAGTCGGCGGCACTCCCGCCCCGTCAGCCACCGGGCGTCCAGCCCGCACCGGGTCTGCAGGGCGTGCAACTCGCGCAGTTCGGCCCGGTCGTCCGAGTCCAGCGCCACCGCCAGGGTGCCGCAGCGCCGGTATCCCAGGGCGGAGCCGTCGCCCTGGCCGGCCGCGTCGGCCAACTCCTCGGCGAAGGCGGGCCACAGGGCGGCGGAGGCGAGATTGAGGCCCAGCAACTCCTCCTCGCCGTGGTGGAGTTCGGTGACGGCTGCCAACATGCCGGCGGCCACCCCGGCGGCGCCCCCACCCGGTTCGGGATCCACCACCGTCACCCGGAGACCCCGTTCGGCGGCCCGCCAGGCCACCACCAGGCCGATGATCCCGCCGCCGATCACCAGGACATCGGGCGCGCCGGCGCCCACACCGTCGGTGGGGCCCGGAACGCCGGGGCGCGGCGGCCGAAAACTCGTCACGAGGGCTGCTCCTCCCTTCGCCGGCATGACCCGGATCAGGTGCGTACGGTCGGGGGCCGGCCAGCCCCCCTCTCAGCCCGGTGCGTCCGGACTCCCGCGGGTGCTCTACGGTCATCAGCGTAGTACGCCGGGCCCCGCGGCGGACCGCCGGGGCTTTCCCGCGCCCGCGGGGCGGGAGGAACGAGGAGGCCGCCGTGTCCACCACCCCCGCCGAACAGGCGACCGGAGCGACCGGAGCGACACCGGAGCCCGTGTCCCCCTCCCTGGACGGACGGATCCTGGTGCCCGTCGCCGACCAGGCCGCCGGGCAGGTCGGCACCCGCACCCGGTTCCGCTACCACGAGCGGGACGGTCGGGTGTGGGCGGAGTACGACGGCGGCGACATCGTGCACGGTCATCTCGTCGGCACCCGGTCCGGCGACCGGCTCGACTTCCGGTACGTCCAACTGCGGGTGGACGGCAGCACCGCCTCCGGGCACTGCGTCAGCCGGGTGGAGAACCTGCCCGACGGCCGGGTGCGGCTCCACGAGACGTGGCGCTGGGAGTCCGGCCCCGGCTCGGGAACCAGCGTGGTGGAGGAGCCCCGGCACGGCACGGCGAGCGGCCCCCTCGCCGCACCCCCCGCATCCCCTGCGGCCTGTCTCTTATACACCTCTGACGCTGCCGACGAAGCGGCAAGTGTAGAT
>NZ_VKHS01000607.1 GCF_014141525.1 Streptomyces calidiresistens | reverse complement strand
CCCGAGGGGGTGGTTCCGGGGCGGGTCGTCGGTGACGGTCACCGCGGCGGGACGCAGATCGGCCGGGCGCGGCATGGCGCTGCCCGGGAGTTGGACGGCGGCGGCGCCGTGGGCGAGGGCCGCCGCCAGGGCGTCGGGCCCGCGACCACCGGCGAGGAGGAAACCGGCCAGGGAGGCGTCACCCGCGCCGACATCGCTGCGGACGGTCTCCACCGGGGCGGTGCCCCAGTGGACGCCGTCCTCCTCGACCAGGAGTTGGCCGTCCGCGCCCAGGCTGGCCAGCACGGTGCCCGCTCCCGCGACCCGCAGTTCGCGGGCGGCCTCCACCACCGCTCCCAGGGTGGCCAGGTCGGCGGCGGTGCGGCCGGTGGCCTCGGCCAGTTCGTCGAGGTTGGGCTTGACCACGTCGGGGCGGCCGTGGAGGGCGGCGAGGAACGCGGGCCCGGAGGTGTCCACGGCGATCCGGCCCCCGGTGTGGTGGATGCGGTTCGCCAGTTCGGCGTACCAGTCGTCGGCGGGGCCGCGGGGCAGGCTGCCGCAGCAGGCCGTCCAGTCGGCGCGCGGCGCGTACCGGCCGACGGTGGCCAACAGCGCCTCGCTCTCCGCGGGGCCGAGCTCCGGGCCGGCGGCGTTGACCTTGGTGAGGGTGCCGTCGGGTTCGACGAGGGAGACGTTGACCCGGGTGGAGCCCGCGAGGGGAACCTCGACCGGCTCGACCCCCAGGCCGTCCAGCAGGCGGGAGAGCAGTTCGCCCTCCGCCCCGCCCAGGGGGAGAACGGCCGTGGTCGGGCGCCCCGCGGCGGCGACGGCCCGGGAGACGTTGACGCCCTTGCCGCCGGGATCGACCCGGTCGGTTCCGGCGCGCAGCACGGCACCGCGCTCCAGCGCGGGGATGCCGTAGGTGCGGTCCAGGCTGGGGTTGGGGGTGACGGTGAGGATCATGTGCGGCGGACCTCCGTACCACCGGCTTCGATCTCCCGGGCGTCCCGGGGGTCGAGACCGGTGTCGGTGATGAGCAGGTCGACGTCCCGGAGGTCGCCGAATCGGGCGAAGTGCTCACGTCCGGACTTGCCGGAGTCGGCGAGCAGGACCACGCGGCGCCCGGCGGCGATCAGTGCCCGTTTCACGGCGGCCTCGGCGAGGTCCGGGGTGGTCAGGCCGGTGTCCGGGGAGAAGCCGTTGGTGGCGAGGAGGACGAGGTCGGCACTGACCTCGCCGTAGGTGCGCAGGGCCCAGGCGTCCACGGCGGCGCGGGTGCGGTGACGCACGCGGCCACCGATCAGGTGGAGTTCGATGCCGGGATGGTCGGCGAGTCGGGCCGCGATCGGCAGCGCGTGGGTGACCACGGTGAGGTGGACGTCCGGCGGGAAGAGTGCGGCGAGGGCCGCGGTGGTGCTGCCGGCGTCGATGATGACGCTGCCCTCGGCCGGCAGTTCGTCCAACGCGGCCCGGGCGATGCGCTCCTTCTCCTCGACGGCGGTGGCCTCGCGACGCCCGAGGTCGGGCTCGAAGTCCAGGCGGCCGATGGGGATGGCGCCGCCGTGCACACGGCGCAGCAGACCGGCCCGGCCCAGCGCCTTGAGGTCGCGGCGCACCGTCTCGGAGGTGACCCCGAAGCTCTCGGCGAGCGCGACGACCTCGACCCGGCCCTCCTCGCGGGCGCGGCGGAGGATCTCCTGCCGGCGTTCCTGTGCGTACATCCGTCCGGTGTCCGTTCCGCTCCGAACCGGGTCTTCCGGTGTCCGAATGAGTGGCTTCACGCCAAGATTACGACTGTGCTGCCGCAAAGTAAACACATTCGGCACACCAAGCGGACACGAACGGGCAACAGAGGGTCCGGGGCCGGACGTGCCGGAGGCCGGGGCGGTCCACGGGGCGGCTTTCCGGCCGCGGACCCCCGAAACACTCCGTCGGAACACTCCTTCGGGGACGGTGGTTCCCCGCCGGCTCGCCCCGAGGGCACACGAAAAGCCCGTCCGGCCCGGGGCACGGACCCGTGATCCGTGCCCCGGGCCGGACGGGCCACGAGGGGCGGACCCCGACGAGAGGGGAAGCGTCGGGGTCCGCGCGGCGCGCCGGGTGATACCGACGGCCGGTTCCGGGGGCGGGCGTCCGCGCGGTGCGCGGCCCCGCCTCGCTCGACCCCCGCCCACCGCACGGCGGACGGGCGGAGGGGAGGTCTCAGGCGGCGGCGTCGAAGCCGGAGGCGTCGGCCATCCGCTTGAGCTCCAGGAGGGCGTGCTTCTCTATCTGCCGGATCCGCTCCCGGGTCAGACCGTGCTGCCGGCCGACCTCGGTCAGGGTCCGCTCCCGCCCGTCCTCGATGCCGTAACGGGCCCGGATGATGGACGCGGTGCGGTCGTCGAGGCGACCGATCAGCTCCTCCAGCCCCTCGCGGCGCATCATGACCATGACCGACTGCTCCGGGGTGGCCGCGGAGGTGTCCTCCAGCAGGTCCCCGAACTGGGTCTCGCCCTCGTCGTCCACGGACATGTTGAGGCTGACCGGGTCCCGGGCCCAGTCCAGGACATCCTGGACGCGCTCGGGGGTGGTGTTCAGCTCGGTGGCGATCTCCTGCGGCTCGGCGTCCCGCCCGTGCTCGCGGTTGAACTCCCGCTGCACCCGGCGGACCCGCCCCAGCTCCTCGACCAGATGGACGGGCAGCCGGATGGTGCGCGCCTGGTCCGCGATGGACCGGGTGATCGCCTGTCGGATCCACCACGTGGCGTAGGTGGAGAACTTGAAGCCCTTGGTGTAGTCGAACTTCTCGACCGCCCGGACCAGCCCGGCGTTGCCCTCCTGGATCAGGTCCAGCAGGGGCAGACCGCTGCGCGGGTACCGGCGGGCCACGGCGACCACCAGCCGGAGGTTGGAGCGGATGAAGACGTCCTTGGCGCGCTCCCCCTCGGCGGCTATCGCCTCCAGCTCCTCGGACGGGACCCCGGCGACCGGGCCGTCCGGCGCGGGCTCGACCTCGCCGTCCAGGATGCGACGGGCGTACAGCCCGGCCTCGATGGTCTGGGACAGCTCGACCTCGCGCGCCGCGTCCAACAGCGGGGTACGGGCGATCTCGTCCAGGTACATGCCCACCAGGTCGCGCTCGGTGGCGTCGCCCTCCGCAGAGGGCCTGGCGCTGCCCGTGGTCCCGACCGGACCGGAGGTCTGCCGGCTGCGGGCGACGGCACGGCTTGCCATACGTACTCCCTTGCGAATGATTCGGTGTGACGCGCGGTGGCGCTCTGCCTTGTGCTCCTTCTCGGCCGGCGAAGTGCCTCCTCGCACCCGCCTTCCGTAACGAATCAACGACGGGAAACCGGACAGAATTCCCAAGCGGCGCATCTTTTTCCGCGGATGCAGTACCCTGCCCGCCGGCTCACGCGAACACCGCCCCGAAGGGGGTCCCGGTCCCCCGGGCCC
>NZ_VKHS01000606.1 GCF_014141525.1 Streptomyces calidiresistens | reverse complement strand
GTGCCCCCTTCCCCGTCCCCATCCAAGGAGTTCGGGCCGTACCGAGGGAGATTGATGTCTGTGAACGTTATTGACGCGGCGCGTGACGACGCGGCGTCCCGGGTCGTACTGACCGGTTTCGGCGTGTTCTCCGGCATCGGTGTGGGAGCCGATGAGTTCGCCGAGGGACTGCGGGCGGGCCGCAGCGGCGCGAAACCGATCACGGTGTTCGACACCGAGGGATTCGCGCACGCCAACGGCTGCGAGATCACCGGGGCCGAGCCGGAGCGCTGGATCCACAACCTGCCCGTCGACACCCTGGGCCGCGCCACGAAGTTCTCCGTCGCGGCGGCCCGGATGGCCGTCGAGGCCGCCGGCGTCGACCCGGAGGTTCTGCGCGCCCGACGCGGCATGATCTCCATCGGCACCACCGACGGGGAGTCCTACGACCTCGACCAGCTGGTGGGGACCGAGGTCGGTTCCGGACCCGCCGCCATGGACCCCACCGTGGCCCGGCGCGTCCACCCCAACCGGCTGTCCATCGCCGCCGCGCAGGAGCTGGGACTGTCCAACGTCGAGGCGGTGACCATCGCCACCGCCTGCTCGGCCGGCAACTACGCGATCGGCCAGGGCTTCGACGCGATCCGCTCCGGGGAGGTGGACTACGCGCTCTGCGGCGGCGCGGACGCGATGTGCCGCAAGACCTTCACCGGCTTCTACCGGCTGGGCACGATCGCCCCGGACGTGTGCCGTCCCTTCGACATCGACCGCAAGGGCATCCTCACCGGCGAGGGCGCCGGGGTGCTGATGCTGGAGAGCCTCGCCTCCGCGCGGGCGCGCGGCGCCCGCGTCTACGCCGAGGTGCTCGGCTACGGCATGAACTGCGACGCCTACCACCAGGTCGCGCCGAACCAGGACAGCGTCGCCCGGTGCATGGAGATCGCCCTGGAGAACGCCGGTGTCAAGGCGGAGGAGGTCGACCTCATCTCCGCGCACGGCACCGGGACCAAGGCCAACGACGTGACCGAGTCACGGGCGATCCACGACGTCTTCGGCGACGCCCCGCCCCGGACCGTCTCGCTCAAGTCGATGCTCGGCCACACCATGGGGGCCGCCAGCGCGCTGGCCGCCATCGCCTGCGCCCTGTCGATCCACCACGGATTCATACCGCCCACCATCAACCACCGCGAGACCGACCCCGAGTGCGAGATCGACTGCGTGCCCAACCGGTCCGTCGAGGCGGACCTGCGGGTCGTGCAGAACAACGGTCTCGCCTTCGGCGGCAACAACGCGATCGTGGTCCTCGGCAAGTACCTGGACGGTGCGCGGTGAGACCGTCCATCACCGGCCTGGGTGCCGTGGCGAGCGTCGGCCGCGACGTCGAGGAGATCTTCGGCAGCCTCTGCGCGGGCCGCGGCGGACTCGGTCCGATGCGCGGATTCGACCACGGACTGTACAACGGCAGGCAGCTGTTCGAGATCGACGACCGGTCGGCACCGGGGGTGGACCGCCCGCTGCGGGCCACCGGATTCCTGCTGGACGCCGTCGCCCAGGCCGCCGCGGACGCCGGACTCGGCGACGACCTGTCCGGCATCCCGGTGCTCGTGGGCACCGGGTTGCGCGAACTCCGCTCGGCCGAACTCCGGTGGCGCGACGGCGCGCCGTTCGACATCGACCGGCTGCACTTCGGCACCGCACTGCGGGAGCGGTTCGGCACGGCCGACACCCTCACCGTCTCCAACGCCTGCTCCGCCTCGCTGTACACGCTCGCGCTCGGCGCGGACCTGCTGGCGCTGGGCGAGGCGGACACCGTCGTCGTCGCCGGCGTCGACGCGATCACCGAGAGCATGCACGGCCTGGCGGACCGCGTCCAACCCAACCCGCCGACCTCCCTGCGCACCCTGGACGCCAACCGCCGGGGCACCATCCTCGGCGACGGGGCCGCCGCGGTGGTCCTGCGCCGCGAGGACCTCCGGCGGGGCGAGCGGGCCCGGGGCCGGCTGCGCGGGGTCGGGATGACCTGCGACGCCAAGCACCCCACCGCGCCGGACCGGGAGCAGGTCGCCGAGGCGATGCGGCAGGCCCACCGGCACGCGGGCACCCGGCCGCAGGACATCGACATGGTGATGCTGCACGGCACCGGGACACCGCTCAACGACCTCGTCGAGATCACCGCCTACCGCGAGGTCTTCGGCGACGCCGCGGGCGATCCGGTGGTGACCGGCATCAAACCGATGACCGGCCACACCAGTGGCTCGGCCGGCCTGCTGGGACTCGTGGTCGCCCTGCAGACGATGGCCACCGACCGGGTGCCGCCGCTGGTCAACCTGGACGACCCGATCGAGGAGGCCGCCGGCGTCCGACTGGTGCGCGGCCGGGAGACCAAGCACGAGGTCTCGCTGGCGCAGGTGCACGGATTCGGATTCGGCGGGATCAACGCCGTGGCGATTGTCGAGGGAACATGATGACCGTGATCGTGACCGGCGTCGGCGTCGCCATGCCGGGAGCCGACTCCGTCGCCGCGCTGGTGACGGCCCGGGGCCCGGAGGGCACCGTCGAACCGGCTGCCCTCCTGGGCCGGAAGGGCCTGCGCTACAAGGACCGCGCCACCCAACTCGGCCTGTGCGCCGCCCGGCGCGTGTTGACCGACGCCGGACTGCTCCGCGACGGCGCCACGACCGTCGACGACTCCCGCACGGCGGTCCTGGTCAGCTCCAACCTCGGCAACGTGGACACCGTGTGCCGCGTGACCAGGACGATCGCCGAGGAGGGCACCCACGGGGTGAGCCCGATGGACACCCCCAACGCCTCCAGCAACATCATCGCCTCCGAGATCGCCATCAGGTTCGGGCTGAGGGGCCCGAACCTGACGCTGTGCAACGGACCCGCCTCCGGCCTGGACGCCGTGCGCTGGGGGGTCTCGCTGCTGCGCGCGGACCGCGCCGACCGGGCGGTCGTGGTCGGCGTGGAGCCGGACAACGAGATCGTGCGCGACCTCGTCGGCGGCCCCGTCGTGGACGGCGGCGCGGCGTTGGTGCTGGAGCGGGCCGAGGTCGCCGAGGCCCGCGGGGCCACCCCTCGGGCCGTGATCGGTGCCCACACCAGGGGCCCGGACGTCGCGGGCAACATCGCGGAGCTCGCCGAAGCCGAACCCGACCAGCCGGCCGTCTGGTTCGCGCCCGCCTCCGCCCCGGGCCTGCCCGCCGGCCGCCCCCGCCACGACCTCACCGCGACCTGGGGCGAGCTGTCCGGGGCGCTCGGCGTCGTGCAGTGCGCGGCGGCGATCGGCGCCCTCGACGCCGGAGTCGACGGCCCGGTGTGGGTGGTGGCCGGCACCGACGCCGACGACGGCGTCGCCACGCTGGTGCTGCGCCGGCCCGCGCCGGTCGCGGCCGAACCGGTCCCGAGCCGCTGACCCCACCCCCGGACCCCGCCGGGG
>NZ_VKHS01000605.1 GCF_014141525.1 Streptomyces calidiresistens | reverse complement strand
CGGGTGCCTGTTGTCCTCCCCCTCAAGGCACTCGCCGTGGACGTGGAGCGCAACCTGCGCAGTCCCCTGACCGGCATCCGGCAGGAGGCGCTCCGACTCGGGCTGCCCGAGCCGGAGGTGCGGGTCGGCATCCGTTCCGGGGACACCCCTCCCGCGGAGCGGCGGGCCATGGCCCGCCGTCCCCCGGACATCCTCATCACCACCCCCGAGTCCCTCTTCCTCCTCCTGACCTCCGGCGCCCGCGAATCGCTGGCCGGGGTGGAGACGGTGATCCTGGACGAGGTGCACGCCGTGGCCGGCACCAAGCGCGGCGCCCACCTGGCGCTCTCCCTGGAGCGGTTGGACGACCTGCTGGAGAAACCGGCCAGGCGGGTGGGGCTGTCCGCGACCGTGCGCCCGGTGGACGAGGTCGCCCGCTTCCTCTCCCCCCGGGGTGGGGCGCGGATCGTGCAGCCCCCGGCCCACAAGGAGTTCCGCCTCTCCGTTCAGGTTCCGGTGGACGACCTCGGGGACCTCGGCGGCTCCCCGGTGTCGGATTTCGGTCCCCCCGGTACCCCCGGCGCCCCGGGGTCCCCCGGCGACGGCGGCAGGCCCTCGATCTGGCCCTCGGTGGAGGAGCGCATCGTCGATCTGGTGGAGGCCCACCGCTCCACCATCGTCTTCGTCAACTCCCGCCGGCTCGCCGAGCGCCTGTGCAACCGGCTCAACGAGATCGCCGTCGAGCGGCGGAGCGGCGAGGCGCTCGCCGAGGAGCACGGCCCGGCGGAGCTGATGGGTGGCTCGGGGGCGAGTCGCGGCGCCCCCGCCGTACTGGCCCGCGCCCACCACGGCTCGGTCTCCAAGGAGCAGCGGGCGCGGGTGGAGGAGGAGCTGAAGGCGGGGGTGCTCCCGGCGGTGGTGGCCACCTCCAGCCTGGAGCTGGGCATCGACATGGGCGCGGTCGACCTGGTGATCCAGGTGGAGTCCCCGCCCTCGGTCGCCTCGGGGCTGCAGCGGGTGGGCCGGGCCGGTCACAGTGTGGGCGCCGTCTCCGCGGGCGTCATCCTGCCCAAGTACCGGGGGGACCTGATCCAGTCCGCCGTGGTGACCGAACGCATGCGGGAGGGGGCCATCGAGGCGCTGCGGGTGCCGACCAACCCGCTGGACGTGCTGGCCCAGCAGATCGTGGCGATGACCGCGATGGACACCCGGGGCGTGGACGAGTTGTTGACCACCGTCCGGCGGGCGGCCCCCTTCGCCTCGCTCCCGGAGTCCGCCTACCGCTCCGTGCTGGACATGCTCGCCGGCCGGTACCCCTCCGACGCCTTCGCCGAGCTGCGTCCGCGCCTGGTCTGGGACCGGGTGGAGGGCACCCTCACCGGCCGCCCGGGCGCCCAGCGGCTGGCGGTGACCTCCGGCGGCACCATCCCCGACCGGGGCCTGTTCGGGGTCTTCCTGGTGGGTGGCGACCCCTCGCGCGGCGGCACCCGGGTGGGCGAGCTGGACGAGGAGATGGTCTACGAGTCCCGGGTGGGCGACGTCTTCACGCTGGGCACCACCTCCTGGCGGATCGAGGACATCACCCGTGACCGGGTGCTGGTCTCCCCGGCCCCCGGCACCCCGGCGCGGCTGCCCTTCTGGAAGGGGGACCAGCTCGGCCGACCGCTGGAGCTGGGCCGCGCCCTGGGCGCCTTCCTCCGCGAAATCAACCACCTGGACCCGCCGGCGGCGGTCGAGCGGCTCTCGCGGGCGGGTCTGGACGGGCGGGCGGTGGACAACCTCCTCGCCCACCTGCGGGAGCAGCGGGAGGCCTGCGGTCACGTGCCGGACGACCGGACGGTGGTGGTCGAGCGGTTCCGCGACGAGCTGGGCGACTGGCGGGTCGTGCTGCACTCCCCCTTCGGTGCGCAGGTGCACGCCCCCTGGGCCCTGGCCCTCAACACCCGACTGGCGGAGCGGTACGGGCTGGACGCCCAGGTGATGCACGCCGATGACGGCATCGTGCTGCGCCTCCCCGACACCGACCCGGCCGCCGATCTCCCCGACCCGTACGGGTGGTCCGAGGAGCACCACGGCGCCGGCGCCGGTGGAGCGGAGGCGGCGCCGGTCGGGGCGGAGGAGGTGCTGTTCGACCCCGGCGAGATCGAGGGGCTGGTGACCGACGCGGTCGGCGGTTCGGCGCTGTTCGCCTCGCGCTTCCGGGAGTGCGCGGCGCGGGCCCTGTTGCTGCCCCGCCGGCGCCCGGACCGCCGTACGCCGTTGTGGCAGCAGCGGCAGCGCGCCCACCAGTTGCTGTCGGTGGCGAGCGAGTTCGGCTCCTTCCCCATCCTGTTGGAGGCGGTGCGCGAGTGCCTCCAGGACGTCTTCGACGTGCCGGGACTGGTGGAGCTGCTCTCCGACATCGAGGCGCGGCGGGTCCGCGTGGTGGAGGTCACCACCCGCGAGCCGTCGCCGTTCGCCCGTTCCCTGCTCTTCGGCTACGTCGGGCAGTACCTCTACGAGGGCGACTCCCCCCTCGCCGAGCGGCGGGCCGCGGCCCTGTCGCTGGACTCCCGCCTGTTGGCCGAGCTGCTGGGCCGGGCCGAGCTGCGGGAACTGCTCGACCCGGAGGTCCTGGCCGAGCTGGAGCGGGAACTGGCCTGGCTGACACCCGAGCGACGGGTGAAGGACGTCGAGGGCACCGCCGACCTGCTGCGGGTCCTGGGACCGCTGACCACCGGGGAACTGGTGGAGCGGGGGGCCGAGCCGGCCTGGGCCGAGGAGTTGGAGGCCTCCCGACGCGCGATCCGGGTGCGGATCGCCGGCCGGGAGCGGTGGGCCGCGATCGAGGACGCCGGGCGGTTGCGCGACGCGCTGGGCGCCGCCCTGCCGGTGGGGGTGCCGGAGGCGTTCACCGAGCCGGTGCCCGACCCCCTGGGGGACCTGCTGGCCCGCTTCGCGCGCACCCGGGGTCCCTTCACCTCGGCCGCCGCGGCGGAGTTCCTCGGGCTGGGCCCGGCGGTGGTGGAGGGCGGGCTGGCCCGGCTCGCCGCCGCGGGCCGCATGGTGGAGGGCGAGTTCCGACCCCTGCCGCAGGACGGCGCGGGTCCGGCGCCGGGGCACGAGTGGTGCGACCCGGGTGTGCTGCGCCGGCTGCGGCGTCGGTCGCTGGCGGCGCTGCGCGAGGAGCTGGAACCGGTGGCCCCGGCGGCGCTGGCCGACTTCCTGCCGCGCTGGCAGCACGTGTCCTTCCCCCGCACCGGGGCGACCTCCGGCGACGCCCTGCGGGGTGTGGACGGCGTGGCCCGGGTGATCGAACAGTTGCAGGGCTGTCCGGTGCCCGCCTCCGCGCTGGAGCGGCTGGTGCTGCCCTCCCGGGTGGCGGACTACCGCCCGGCGATGCTGGACGAGCTGACCGCCTCCGGGGAAGTGGTGTGGTGCATGTTTCTTATACAAATGTGACTG